>JAESUL010000258.1 GCA_016763115.1 Phycisphaerales bacterium
GCACGCCGAGGATGGCGGCGGGGAGGAACGCGGCGATGATGTTGATCGCGAGTTTGAGCCCGTCGGGGTCCTTGCCGAGCAGCCCGCGGATCATTTTAAGCACCCGCGGAAAATAGAGCGTGAGCACCGCGAGGATCGCGCCGCCCTGCATGACGACATTAAAAGTATCGACCGCCGATCGTTGGGTGGGGGTTTGCCCGAGCCCGAGCAGGTCGGCAGCAATGATAAGGTGCCCGGTCGAGGAGATCGGGAGGAACTCGGTGATGCCCTCGACGATCCCGAGAACCACGGCTTGCCAGATTGTCATCGTGTCCATGCGTTGCTCCACCAGCGTTCTTGCGAGTCTAGGGTACCGTACCCATGATCGACCGAATCACACAGATCCATGATGCCAATGACCCGAGGATTCGGGTCTTTTGCTCACAAAGAGACGCCTGGCTCCGCGCAGCGCACAATCCAGATGTCAGCAGCGAGGCTGATGAGGATCAGCACCAAGGGTTGTTCATGGGCGAGGGGTCGCTGGTGGTCGAGCACCTGATCGAATCGCCCTACTCGATCGAATCGGTGCTGGTGGGGACCAACCGCATCGGTGCGTTGGGCGGGTTGCTCGGGCGGGTGCCCGGTTCGGTGCCGATTTATTGCGCAGACCAGCCCATGCTCGAATCAATCGTCGGGTTCCCGATGCACCGCGGGCTGCTCGCGTGCGGGCGTCGATTGCCGACGGATTCTCTGGATGCGTTGATCGTATCGTGCCGGGTGCTCGTGGTGCTCGAGGACCTGGCCAACCACGACAACATCGGCTCGGTGTTCCGTTCTGCTGCCTGCTTGGTGGGCGAGGGGGTCGGGGTGGTGTTGTCGCCGAGGTGCTGCGATCCTTTGTACCGCAAGGCCCTGCGGGTTTCGATGGGGCACGCGCTGCGGATTCCCTTCGCGGTGATGGATGACTGGCCCGGTGGTCTTCGGCGGTTATCTGCGGCCGGATTCCGGGTTGTGGCAATGTCTCCGGGCCAGGAATCGGAAGATATTTGTGATTATCGTGGGCAACCGGGCGAGCGATTGGCATTGCTTCTTGGAGCCGAGGGACCGGGTTTGAGCACCGATGCGCTCGCCAATGCAGACAAGAGAGTGCGGATTGAGCAGGCAAGAAATACAGATTCACTGAATATAAGTGTTGCGTGTGCGGTTGGTTTGCATAGATTGGTTCAGGCAGACCCACAATGGGGCTGTGATGACCGATAGACACTGAGAACACACACTTCCGATTGATACACACACCGGGAACCAAAGGAGTTTAGGAATGAATGGTATTGTAGCAGCAATTGCGGTCGTAGGACTTGGATTTGGAGCCGTGGGCATTGCCGGGTTTGGCGGGGACTCTTGTGCCCTCAGCGGCAACAACAGCAAAGTCAGCAGCAGTAGTAGCAGCAACAGTAGCAAGAGCAGCTGCGCGACCACCACCGCGGCGACCACCGCCGCCATGACCAGCGTGGCGATGAGCACCGAAGGGCCGGGATGCACATCGTGCGAAGCCCATGAGGAAGGTGCCAGTTGCAGCATGTGCGACGACAAAGAGATGACGGGGCACGACGACCATGCAATGACTTCTGCCTCGATGGAGACAACGGTTGACCCCGCCGAGTACGCCGCCGCTGCATGGCCTACCTACAACAAGGGCAAAGCCTTGTATGCCAAGGATCTTCAAGGTCAGAAGCTTGTGGTCGCTCTGGGCAATGAGACCTGGTTGACCGAGAAGATTGACACCAAGGGCAAGGTTCTTGTTCTTGATTTCTGGGCGACTTGGTGCCCACCTTGCCGTTCGGCCCTGCCCAAACTCGATAAAATGCAGAAGGCCAACAAGGACACCCTCGCCATCCTCGCCATCGGTGGGCAGCGAGAAAGCGAGTCCACCGTGCGGAGCTTTGTCGAAGAGCACGAGTATGCGATCTCTGATCTGTTCGATGCTGGTCAATCGGTATACGCCCCATTCGAGTCCGAGGCCATCCCCTTGGTGGTCGTGATCTCAACCGACGGCGTGATCCGCTGGATCGGCAACCCCCACCAGCCCGAGTTCGCCAAGGCCGTCAAGCAGACCATTAAGGTCGATCCGATGACCAAATCCTCATAAGGGAAATCCAGTTCCAGACCCACAAAAGCCCGCATTCAGTGCGGGTTTTTCTAAACCAGAGATTTTTTGTCACCTACAGGGAAAGATACCTGTACACTCTGTGAACGCATAGATGTGCGCCGATTCGATTGATCTAGGAAAGGAACCACAATGAAGATTCATCTCAGAACATTGACCGCAGCCGGGGCATGCCTGCTCGCGGGCGGATTGATCGCGATGGGCCCCAAGATCGTCCGCGAGGACGGCAACGCCAACCGCGAGGTGCTCGATGAACTCGAAGCCTCCCCGATGCCGATGGCTGCGCTGGCGTCGTTGAGTGATTGGTCGCACGGCAACCCGATGACTGCTGAATCCATTGAGGGCAAGGTGGTCATGATTGCAACGATCGCCGGGGACCATGCACAATCACAGATGATGCTCAGTATGCTCGCTCGGTTCCAGCGGAACCTTGGCGAGCAGGGGTTTGTTGTACTCGCGGTACACGCCGAGACAGGCTGGGACGCGATGCAAGCCGAGTTCCTCGCCACCGGCGGAGGTAAGGTCCAGATCGCCAAGGACACCGATGGCGTCTTTGCTGCTGCGATGCACCCGGACAACACGCCCGATGTGTACATCATCGACCGCGCCGGGCAACTTCGGTACGCCGACATTTCCAACCGCTCGATCAGGCCCGCATTGCAAGGGCTGCTTGGGGAAGATGTACCCACCGCGATCGTCAACGCCCAACTCGAAGCCCAAGGGCTCGAGATCCCCGAACCTAAAGTTCCTGGACTCCCAGAGATTTCATCCGGTGAGTATGCCAACGCGCCGTGGCCCTCGGTGAACTCGGGGAACTTGTACGCGATGGATTATCAAGGGCAGCAACTCCCGGTTCCTCTTGGAAATGAGAAATGGCTCACCAAAAAATCAGACACCAATACTGATGGTAAAATTATTGTTCTTGATTTCTGGGCGACCTGGTGTGGGCCGTGTCGGAAGTTGATGCCCACATTGGATCGGTTGCAAACGGAGTACAAAGATGAGATAACGATTCTTGCTATTGCTGGGCAGGATGATGAACTCAAGGATGTCAAGAAGTTTATTCGATCGCATAAAGAGTCGTATGCGCATCTGTATGATAAAAACCAAACCATCTATAAGAAGATGAAAATCACTGGTATCCCGCATGTGGTTGTGATTTCAACAGACGGTGTGATCCGTTGGCAGGGATTCCCGCAGTCATCATTCGAGGAGACGCTCAAGCAGATCATCGATGCAGACCCAATGGTGCAAGCCATCAAGAACCTCGAGGATTGATCGCCAACAATCGGTGATGAATGATTCAGATTCCAACAAGACCCCGGAGCCGATCGCTGCGGGGTCTTTGTCTGTCCCCAAGGCCCAGATCGTCCTCGTCGAGCCCGAGATCCCCAACAACACGGGCAACATCGGACGGACCTGCGTGACGGCCGGGCTCGGGCTTCATCTCGTCCATCCGTTGGGGTTCGATATTGATGAGAAGGCGTGCCGACGCGCGGGGCTGGACTACTGGCCCAGGCTCTCGCTCACCGAGCACGCCGACCTCGATTGCTACGAACGCGACCGTCCACGCAAAGCGGGGATCTGGTTGTTCACGAGCAAGGGGACGCGGACGCTGTACGAGGCGGAGATGCAGCCGGGCGACCATCTGGTGTTCGGGCGTGAGAGCAAGGGGCTGCCAAGGGAGATGATCGAGCGGCACGCCGATCGTCAGGTGTGTATTCCGATGCAACCAGATGAAAGATCGCTGAATCTATCAACCTGCGTCGGGATCGCGGCGTATGAGTTTGTTCGGCAAATGATCGTACAATCAAGGATTCAAGTCAATGACAGCGGGCGGGTGGTCTAGGGAAAAATCCCGGTTTGGGTGGGTTTACAAAATTTCTCTTGATTCAAGCAAGCAAATCACGAACTCTCCGGTTTGTTCATGCGTACAGAAGGGTGTTCATGACCCACGATATTTCCAAGGGGCGCAGCAGCCTGATGGAAGTATGGATTAAGTTCTCTCCTCTCTCCAGA
>JAESUL010000259.1 GCA_016763115.1 Phycisphaerales bacterium
ATCAGGGTACTCCGTCCGGTCCGGGTCCGTGAACCGCTCAAGAGCAACCCATAATGCACCGGGCACGCATTCGACAACCCCAGCACATACCCCGCCATCGTGCCGACACCCGAGCCACGCGCGATCGACGGAATCCCGCGCTGACGCCCCCAGTTGACAAAGTCCCACACGATCAAGAAGTACGCACTAATCAGCTTGTCGGCAAGGATTTTCAGCTCACGGTTGAGCCTCGCCCACTTCTTCCACCCCTCCGCACCCTCGCCTTCGAGCTTCTCAGGGATCTCATCAATGCCTTCAATTTGCTTGTGCCGGTGTTCGAGGATCTCGCCGCCGTACCGCCAGACCATCCCGGCCTCGCACAACATCCGCAGCGTCTTGTCGCACTCCACCTTGAGCGACGACTGATCCAAGTCCGGATCATTGGCCGGCTCAAGATCAAAGTGCGTGCAGTAGTCCTTGAACCACGCCGTCAGATCACCCTCGTACTTCTTCGCGTTGTGCTTGGGCAGCTTGCTCTTAGCCGGCGCCTTGACAATCACCACCGGCGCATGATTGGCCCCGATCGGCAGCTCAACATTGCACCGATCCGCGATCGCCACCGTGTTGTCCATCGCCTCGGTGCCCGCCTGCCCGAACTCCTCATTGTTGTACTCATCGGTGAGAAACAACGCGCCCATCTCCTCGGGCGATTTGATGTACAACTCCGTCGGGTACCGCATCCGGTCCGGATCGCTCTTGACCTTTCTCGTCGAAATACAAATCAGCGTGTCATGCGCATCGTGGTCGTCTTCGAGCAAGAAATGGCTGTCGTTGTCGCACACCAGAGGCATGTCCAACTCACGCGCCAGCCGAATCACATGCGGATTGATCGAGTTCTGCAGCCCGATATGGTGCTGCAACTCCAGATAAAACCCCGGCCCCTTCTCTGTACCCTTGAATACCCCGGCGTGCCACTTGGCAACATCGACCGCCTTGTCCCAGTGCGACTGGTCCCGGGTCTGCTCATACTTGACCATATGATGGGCGATCTCAGAACCAAGGTGCCCGTTGATCGCGATCAACCCCTCCGAATGCTTCTCAAGCAACGCCCGATCCATCCGAGGCTTGTAGTAAAACCCCGTCAAATACGCCTCGGAACACAGATAAAGCAGGTTATTCCACCCCGCGAGGTTCTCCGCCAGCAGCACCAGATGGAATCCGCCCTCGCCACCACCTGTATAGGTCTTGTCCGTGCGATCACCGGGCGCTACATAAGCCTCCACACCCAGAATCGGCTTGATCCCTGCCTTACGCGCCAGGTTGTAGAACTGCACCGCAGCGTGCATGTTGCCATGATCGGTCACCGCGACGGCTTCCATCCCAAGCTCTTTCACCCGCGAAACCAGCCTGTCAACGCGGTTTCCGCCATCAAGAAGCGAGTATTCCGAGTGCAGATGCAGATGAGCGAAACCGCACGAACGCCCCGCTGAGCCCTCACTGGGCACCATTCCCGTACTCTCTCCGTCTCGATCGCCAACCATGTCTCCATGATAGAACTGAACTACTCAAGACAACACCCCATAATCGCCCGATTTCAGCACCATTTTTACCTATCTCACCACTTCCAAATCACACCTATCCCAAATTTAGGGTCGCCGAGAACACCCCAGATATACAAATTTGGGCCCGTGCCAGTCAATTTGAACTTTAATTTGAAATTATCGTATTTAGAGGTTGTATGAGCATTCTCACCCATTACCATTGGGATATGGACCGAGAACCAGAGGGGAGATCGGTCCTGAGAGATAATAAAGGAAGAGAGAGAACCATGAACACCAAAAAAACAATCGTTGCTGCTCTTGCGCTGGCGGGTCTCGCCACAAGCGCACTTGCAGGTGGTCCTTACGAACTCGGCGATGGCAACTCCACCGCTACATTCGATACCGCTTCCGGGCAGATCAACTGGACAGTCGATGGCGTATCACAGCTCTTCGGGCAGGAGTTCTACTTCCGCCGCGCTGGTGATACCCGCGAGTACCGCCTCGATTCGACCAACATGTCCCTCGATGGCGTGTTCGCCACCGACACCAACCCCTTCACCGACACCCGAGACGACACCTTCGGACAACTCTACTCCGATGGTCAAGGGCTCCAGATCGAGACACGCTTCTCGCTCCTCGGCGGCACCGCAGGCTCGGGAATGTCCGACCTCGCTGAACAGATCATCCTCCGCAACAACTCCAATGCAACGATGACCATCTCGTTCTTCCAGTTTGTCGATTTCGATCTCGGAGGCGACGCCTTCGATGACTTCGGACAAATCGTTGGTGGCAACACCGCACAACAGAGCGACGACGACGGGTTCTTTATCTCCGAGACCGTAGTCACCCCGCTTCCAGCACTTTTCCAGATGGGCTCGTCGGCCGACCTCAACAACCTCTTTAATGACGGTGCCATCAGCAACCTCGATGGCACCGCCTCCTTCTCCGGCGATGTCGCCTGGGCCTTCCAGTGGAACATCACCATGGCAGCCGGGCAATCCTTCCTGATCTCCAAGGACAAACTTGTTGTCCCAACGCCAGGCACAATGGCACTCCTCGGAGCCGCCGGATTCATGGCATCACGCCGTCGCCGAAGCTAAAAACGGCAACAACGTGACCCCCTCTCGCCTCCTCCGCCCCCTGTCTGTTCGACAGGGGGTTTTTTTATGAAACCATCCGCCACCAACACCCATAGAATCACCATGATGAACCAGTTCATACCCACATCCACCCAGCCCGCCCGGACTAACCCCGCTGGGATCATCGCCTCCGTCTTCTGCCTGATCCTCCGCATCATCCTCGTCATCATCGGGCTGCTCATCGCCATCCCTGTCATCGTGATCCTGCTCGTCCTCGGGCTCCTCATCTTCGCCTACATCCGAATCCGCATGCTCTTCACCCGCGCCCACAAACCCAACGGCCCCCTCGACGGACGACACAATGTCCGCGTAATCGACCGCGATGACTAAGCCTCAACCAAACCCTGTCTGCTCCGTGTGCAACTACTGCATCCTCGGCATCACACCCAAAGACGACAAGGGCTTCATCACCTGCCCCGAGTGCGGCTCCAACCTCCGCCCGCTCCACGCCAACGCCCGCTTCACCCCCGCCAAACTCCACAAGTCCCTCGCACGCAACCTCCTGCTCTATAACTGCATCCCACCGATCTTGTACTTCGTCATTCTCCTCATCGTTGACCCCTTTGGCGGCTCATCGAGCAACGCGGCCATCGGAATCAGTATCCTGTTTCTCCTCTATGGGCTCACCGCCCTGCCCGTGTTGTCAATCAGCACAGTCGTCGCCGCCATCGAGCACGCCCGCCCCCACCCGCGCCCGGCAAAGCTGTCGCTCATCCCCATCTTCGGCTTGCTCTACACCCTGCCCGCGATCGCGCTCTATGCCACGATCGGGCTCATGTTCATCGGAGCATTCAACTGAACACCCCACCCGATCGATTCCATTGCTCACACTGCGCCTACGACCTCGCCGGGCTCAAACTTGACGACGGCTCGCCAACCACCTGCCCCGAATGCGCCCACGCCATCGACCCCTTCAACCCCCGAGCATCCAAGGCCCGCATCATCGCTTTGCACCGGGCCTTTTTCCAAGTCTTCATCCCCGCCATGCTCCCCGGCGTGTTCCTCTTGCTCGCCCTCTTCAACCACGGCTTCATCATGGGCACGCTTGCATTCTTCGCACTGATCCCCGCGGCGCGGATGACCGATCGGCTCAACGAACA
>JAESUL010000260.1 GCA_016763115.1 Phycisphaerales bacterium
CAGAATGAAATCGAAAAAGGACTCGGGAACCTCTTCGGCAATAAAAAAGACGACTGATCCTTCGCAAGCATTCCATCAGCACCAGCCCAGCGGCTGGTGTTTTTATTTGGGCTGTACCCATACCCCCAAAGGAACCCGAACCCTGACCTGTGCGTATTTTCATGGGATGGATCGGTTCTTTGGGTCTATTTTCTGTATTTGACCGGGTTTCTCGGACGCCCTTCTTCCCGTACTCTCTAGTGGGCTTGCCGGCTTTGACGGTATTTTCAGCCTCAACCAGCGATCATTCACTGATCTCTTCGCATCGATTTGAGGTCCGCCGCGTGCGGACCGAGGAGTAGTTCTGTATGCCATACCAGCCTAAATCCGCCGTTTCCACCCTTCTTGCCTCGTTGGTGTTCGCCTTGCCGGTGAGCGGCGCCCTTGCGATCGATCGTGATGACCCGGTATCCAATCCGGCATCCGTGCGGATTCTTGAGATTGCCAATACCCAACTCGCCCTTCAGCCCGGCGACGCCGAGGCGTTTGCTCGCGTGCTTGATGCACCGATGCGGTTTTCCCCCATCGCCGGCGTGCAAGAGTTGAGCGGGACACTCATTGTTCGCGCCAAGAATGAGCATGTTGAATCAGCCCTGGCCCGGATCACGCCGTTGATGACCATCAAGAGCCGATTCGTCGAGGAGTATGTCCTCACTGTTCCCAAGGGCATCAGCGAAGGGCAGTTGGCTGCGATGCTGATGAGCACGGGTGAATATGAGTTCGCCCAGCCCAACTGGATTCTCTGGCCGGCATCGGTTCCCAATGATCCGTTCTATTCAATTAGTTGGCAGCACACCAAACTGCAATCCGAGGCGGCATGGGATCTAAACACCGGCAGTTCTTCGGTAATCATCGCGATCGTGGACACCGGGGTGGACATCAACCAGCCCGACCTCCAGAGCGCGATGGTCCCGGGGTACAACTCGATTCAGGGATTGACCCAGGCTGAAGGAGCGAATCTGGCTGATGTTGCCAACCATGGAACATTTGTCGCCGGATGCGCCGCAGCACCGGGGGACAACAATATCGGCGTGACGGGTGTTGGGTGGAACTTCTCGATCATGCCCGTGCGGGTGGTCACCAACTCTGGGGCTGCAACCACCATGAGCATCAGTGATGGCGCACGCTGGGCGGGCATGAATGGCGCCAAGGTGGTCAACATCAGTTTCACGGGTGTGATGAACCCTTCGAACATCGCGTTGGGAGATGATCTCAAAGCGATGGGTGCCCTGCTCGTGTACGCCTCGGGCAACTCGAACCTAAATATCTCGCCCGATCGCCCCGGCTTTGTCATTGTATCTTCGACCGACATCAACGATCTCAAGGCAGGCGATAGCAACCATGGCGACGCGATCAATGTCGCTGCCCCTGGTGTCAATGTCACCTCGTCACGGATCGGTAGTTCTTACGGCAACTCGTCGGGAACCAGCTATGCAGCCGGGATCACTTCGGGTGTGTGCGCCATGATCTTCTCGGTCAATCCGCTGTTCAGCCCCGATGATGTCCAAGATATCCTCTACGCGAGTGTTGATGACCTCGGGGTACCCGGGCGAGATTCCTTGTTCGGATTTGGACGCGTCAATACGCTCAACGCGATCATTGATGCCCAGAACTACACCCCGCGCACGCCGTTGCCCATCGCAGAGTCGTTCGAGTCCGCGTCGTGGATGGACCTGCTCAGCGCAACAAGCGGTTCGGTGTCCGTCATCAATGACCCGGATGCCCCCAGCGGCCCATCCGTGCTCATCATGAATGAGACCGATGTCGTCGAGACCGCCCCGCTCGCAGGAACCGCGGCGAGCACCACCGTGTTCAGCGTTTCAATGCGGGTCAAAGCACAGGGGATCGAGCCGGGCGAGACACTCGAGATCCAGTACCGCGATGCCGCCGGAGCATGGATTTCTGCGGCTTCGACCTCCGCGGCGGGCACCAACACCGATGACTATTTCTTGTTTGGTGCCTTGCTCGACAGCGCCTTTGGGTACCACGGCACCAGCATCCGACTGATTGCCAACGGCTCTGATTCAAGCGATACTTGGATGATCGACGATCTGCGGATCGAGCCGTTTGGATCGGAAACGGTCCCGTTCGTTGATTCGTTCGAGTCTGGCACACTCTCGGAGTTGCTGTGGGACCCCGCCCAGACATCCGCGTCGGTCCAGTTATCGTCGAGTTCGCTTGCCCTCTGGATCGACAGTGCTGTTGGCGAAACGATCGACATCGATGTCACGCCGGTGACAGATGATGGCGGGTTTATCAACTTCTTTGCGATGAACATCACGCAAGGCGGCACCGATTCGCTTCTCGTTGAGTTCCGCAACTTCCTCGGCGTGTGGACGCCCTTGGACACCATTGACGCTGCCGACCTGTCGACCTCCCCCGCCGGATTCTCGTACCCGATCCCGCTCTTCGCACTCACCGATACCTTCCGTTTGCGGTTCAGCGACACAATCGCAAGCGGAGGTTTCTTTATTGACGACCTCAGCATCGGGCTTGACCCATTGGTGCTTGGATGCTCGAGCGCCGACCTTGCAGAGCCTTTGGGTACCTTGAATCTCCAAGATGTATTCGCGTTCCTTGCATTGTTCAATGCCCAGGACCCGGCAGCAGATCTTGCCTCACCATTCGGGACATTCAACCTTCAAGATGTCTTTGCCTACCTTGGCGAGTTTAACAACGGGTGTCCATAACGCCTGTGATTTGACAAGCATGTCTGTGCCAAGAAGACCCGGAATCACCGGGTCTTCTTTTCTTTGATGTACTTGAGAACTCTTTGGCGATCAGCCCGCGGAACCGACGAGCATCTCGTTGGTCTCGAATCTGCTCAACGCGACAAGGAGCTGCTCGACCTGCTGGGGCGGGGGCATGTTGAGCATCCGACGGCGCAAGGCGGTGATGGTCTGCAGCGGGCCCGGCTCGATCAATAGGTCTTCTTTTCGCGTGCCCGAAGCAGCGAGGTTGATCGCGGGGAAGATGCGTTTTTCTGCGATCTTTCGGTCGAGGATGAGTTCCATATTGCCGGTGCCCTTGAACTCCTCGAAGATCACCTGGTCACCCTGCGAGCCGGTCTCGACGAGGCAGGTTGCGATCATGGTCAGGCTGCCGGCTTCTTCGGTGTTGCGTGCGCCGCCGAAGATCCGCTTGGGGACTTCGAGTGCTTTGGAGTCGATCCCGCCCGAGAGTGTCCTGCCCGAGTTGGCGTGGCGGTTGGAGCGGTTGAAGGCGCGTCCGAGTCGTGTAAGCGAGTCGAGCACGACGACGACATGCTCGCCGTTCTCGACCATGCGTTTGCAGCGTTCGAGGGTGGTCAGCGCGATCTCGATGTGGCGTTTGACATCGTGGTCGTTGCTCGAAGCGACGATCTCGATCTGGTCACGGGACCAGGGCTTGTCCCATTCGGCGTCGCCCTTGCGCTGGGCGAGATTGCCGAGGAAGGTGCGGGTGAAATCCGTCACTTCTTCGGGGCGTTCGTCGATGAGTAATGCGATGACATGGACATCTGGATGGTTGCGGAGGATGCCGGTGGTGATGTCTTTGAGGAGTGTGGTTTTGCCTGCTTTGGGCGGCGAGACGATCATGCCTCGGGTGCCTCGCCCGATGGGGCAGAAGAGATCGATCAGCCGACATGACGGCGGGCACCCGGGGTACTCGAGGGTCAGGCGCGGCGCGGGATCGATGCTGGTGAGTTCGGAGAACGGCAAGCGATTGGCGAACTCCTCGGGGGTCATGCCCTCGATGGAAAGAAAGCGTTCGACGACCGGGCGAGGCTTGCGGGGGCCGGATTGGCTCTTGCCCTTGCGTCTTCGGCGGGGTTTGCGTTCGACCACCTCGACCTGGACACGGAGCCCGTCGCGCAGCGGAAACTCGTCGCCAAATCGCATGGGTACGAATGGATCATCGTGGGCTTCGAGCACCTGAGAGGCATCAGACATCTGGCGGATGCGGCCTTCAGTGCGCTGCGGCCATTGTAAAATGCCGGAGAGCGTCTTGGTGGACATGTATTTTCTTGCCTTGACGAGATACCCGGTGAAAAATCCGAGCACCCGTCTGAGGAGCGGATCGGTGCACCGCACCGGACCCTTTGATACTGTATCGTCGGCGATCCGATGCCCAAAGTCAAGTCCATACCGATTCGACAAGCACAGGCGACTTGGACCACCTGTTTCCCTATGATCGGTGGAATCAATCGCACAGACGCCTATGTACGGGGCTTTTTTGGATATCTATGCAGACGATCAAGGGCATCCCGGTTTCCAACGGCGTCGTTATCGGGCGTGTATTCCTCATCGAGGACGATGTATCGCTGCGCGTCCCGAGGCGTTCGATCCAATCGGCCGATGCCCCCGCCGAGGTTGAGCGGTTTGACTTTGCACGGCTGGCTGCGATCGAAGAGTTGAATCAGCTGCACAAAACCGCTGCCGATGAGATGGGGCGTGAAGCCGCCAAAATCTTCTTGTTCCACATCGGGGCCTTCAACGATCCGTCAATCCTTAATCCGATCCGATCGATGATTTCCGATGATCTGGTGTCGGCCGAGTACGCTTCGAGCGCGGTGCTCCGCAAGCTTGCTGAGAAGTTCGCCCAGCACCCCGATTCGACCTTCCAGTCCAAGGTGGATGATCTGCGTGACCTTGCGTCGCGCTTGATCCGGCATCTGGGCGGGCAGAAAATCTCGACGGTATCGAGTGCTGATGACCAGACGGTGGTGGTCGCCCGCGATTTGACACCTTCGCAGACCGCGGCCTTTGACCGGTCCAAGATCCGGGCATTTGTGACCGATTTAGGCGGGAAAACATCGCATACCGCGATTGTTGCCAGCGCCCTCGGGCTGCCCGCGGTGGTGGGCACGCGAACACTCTCGCGCGAAGCACGCGAGGGGCAGGTCATTATTGTTGATGGGTCCAAAGGGGTGGTCATCCTCGATCCCGACGATGAAACCCTCGATAAATACCTGCTGCGTGTCGAGCAGGTCCGTCAGGCGAAGATCTCGCTGCACGAACTCGCCGGACTGCCTGCGGCCACGGCGGACGGCACCGAGATCACCCTGCTTGGCAATATCGAGTTCCCCGAAGAAATTGACCTGGTCCTCGACGACGGCGGCAAGGGCATCGGGCTCTACCGCACCGAGTTCCTCTACCTCACCCGCACCACCATGCCTACCGAAGAAGACCACTACGACGCGTATATGCAGTGCGTGAAACGGCTCGACGGGCTCGAACTCACCATCCGGACGATTGATCTGGGTGCGGACAAGTACACCCAGCTTCAAGCAGAGAACCCGGAACGGAACCCCGCGCTCGGGCTGCGGTCAATCCGGTATTGTTTGCAAAACCTGGATATCTTCCGGGTCCAACTGCGGGCGATCCTGCGGGCCAGCGCCCATGGGCCGATCAAGATCATGTTCCCGCTGGTGACCAATATCAGCGAGTTCCGGACCGCCAAGTACTTCGTCAAGGAGGAAATGGAGGAACTGGACGAAAAAGGGATCGCTTACGACCGGGATATCAAGATCGGGATGATGGTCGAGGTGCCCGCAGCCGCCCTGATGGCCAATGCCTTTGCGCGAGAAGTGGACTTTTTTAGCGTCGGAACCAATGACCTGGTGCAGTACACCCTTGCGGTGGACCGAACAAATGAACAGGTCGCGTCGTTGTATACCCCGATCCACCCGGCGGTCCTCAAGCTTGTTCGGGATGTGTCAAGGTCGGCAAAGCGGCATTCGATCCCGATTTCGTGCTGCGGGGCATCCGCCGGCGAGCCTGAGTTTGCGGCTTTGTTGATCGGGTTGGGCATCCGGACGCTCTCTGTGACCGCGTCGGGCATACCGTTGCTCAAGCAGGCGATCAGGGGATTGACTGTTGCACACTGCGAACGGATCGTCAAAAAGGCGATCAGTTACGATTCCGAATCCGATGCTGCGGGCTATGTCCGCGATCGGCTAAGAAAACTTGTCCCCGAGGTTTTTGAGAGGCGTCCTCTCGACTAACCCGCGCGGGTGCCCGATGGTCATCGATTTACGATGAATCCCCGAGCCCGCGACGGCCCCTCGGCACAACATACACCGTGCAGCGTGAGCGCCGCTCCGCTGCGGACGGATCATCCAAGATGCAATCGCATCGCCAACACCGGCGAACGCGGCGTCTTGGGCCCGAGAGGGGATCGTTGGTCCGCACCTGCACATTGTCAGCGAGTCCACGCGTGTTTCAACACAGCGCGACAAGCCTACATCATCCACGCTGCGTATTTGTCGCGGTGCTCTTTGTCCGACGACCTCGGCGAAATGGATTGGCTGCGCACTAGAGCGAACACCCGGACGCTGACCGAAGGGTCACAGAACCATGTCCGAAGAGAACAACAACGAACCTACCGAGACTTCACAAGGCGAAAACAACGAGTCAAACGAGATCAGCGAGATCAGCGAGAGCGATGCGCCCGCCAAGAAAAAGACCTCTCGTCGCCCGACAAAGAAGTCCACCAAGAAAACAACCAAGAAGAAGACCACACGCAAGAAGACCACCAAGGCCAAGGTATCGGAAACAACCGAACCCGTCGCTGAGGGCGACGCTGAACTGCCTGTGACCGATGAAACGCCTGCAACAACCCCGCAGGACGAAGAGTCCTCGCCCGAAACTAACGACCAAGGTGATGACGATATTGGCTCGGATGAATCCGAGCCTGTCAAGAAAAAGACATCGCGTCGCAAAAAAACCACCAAGAAAACAACGACGAAGGTTGCCTCCAAAGAGCCCGCCACGAAGCAACCAAAGTCCAGTACCAAGCAGGGCAGGGTTCCGGTTCTCGAGATGATCGTCAACTATTCGCCCGGCGAAGAGTGCCGCATCGCGATGCTCGAGGACGGCAAGCTCGAAGAGTTTTCCGTTGAACCCACCAATCAGGTTTCACGGGTCGGCAATATCTATGTCGGGCGTGTGACCAACATCGAGCCCGCGATCCAGGCGGCGTTTGTTGATTTCGGGATGGAGGAAAACGGGTTCCTGCATGTCTCGGATCTTCATCCCAAGTACTTCGCCAAGGGCGACGACAAAACCGAACAGGTCGGTAAAAAAACCCCACGCAAATCCCGCCCGCCGATCCAGGACTGCCTCAAGCGAGGGCAGGAGATCACCGTCCAGGTGCTCAAAGAGGGCGTGGGCACGAAGGGCCCGTCGCTGACCAGCTACCTCTCTATCCCCGGACGCTTCCTTGTGATGATGCCCGGGATGGACAAGGTTGGTGTGTCACGGAAAGAAGAAGACGACGACAAACGGCGCGCAGCCCGCGAGATTCTCTCGCACCTCGAACTCCCCGAAGGATTCGGATTCATCCTGCGGACCGCGGGCTTTGACCGCACCAAAATGGAACTCAAGCGTGATTTGGCGTATCTGCATCGGCTCTGGAAGGACATGGAAAAACGGCGCAAGGGCGGATCACGGTCCAAGACCAAGCTGCTCTACACCGAGTCGGACCTGCTGATGCGTTCGATCCGCGACCTGATGACCTCGGAGGTCTCGCGGGTGGTGATTGATTCCGAATCCGCGCTCAACCGGGTTGCCAACTTCCTTAAAATCGCGGCCCCGCGATCGGGCACCAAGCTTGCGCACTATGTCGGGACGCGCCCGATCTTCCACGCCTTTGAGATCGAGCCTCAGATCGAGGAGATCCATTCGCGTGAGGTCCACCTGCCATCGGGCGGGCGGCTGGTCATTGACCAGACCGAAGCGCTCGTCGCGATTGATGTCAACTCGGGCAAATCTCGCGGCGCCAGGGACGCGGAAACCAACGCATACAAAACCAACCTTGAAGCAGTCGACGCGATCTGCCGGCAGCTGCGCCTGCGCGATCTCGGCGGGCTCGTGGTTAATGACCTGATCGACATGCGGTTCCAATCGCACCGCAAGGATATCGAGCAGCGGTTCCGCGAACGGCTCAAGCGTGACCGGGCGAAATCGACCATTGCGCCGATCTCCCCGTTCGGGCTGCTCGAAATGACCCGCCAGCGGATGCGTGGTTCGATGGAATCGTTGCACTTTAGCGATTGCCCGATGTGCCACGGACGCGGGCTTGTCCAGCGTCCTGATTCGGTGGCGGCCTCGGCGTTGCGTGATTTGGCGGCGTTGATTGATTACCCGCAGGTCCGCCGAGCCGAGTTGGTGGTCAACTCGCGTGTCGCCAGTTCGTTGCTCTCGACGATGCGCAAGAGCCTGACACGCATCGAGCTTTCGAGCGGCAAGATTGTCGATGTCCGTGTCTCGGACACGCTTGCGATCGATCGGTTTAGTTTTTATGCCTACGACGCGCACGGGGCGGATATTAGTATCGAGCGGCTCAAGCCCAACCGGGCGAAGAGCGAGCCGAGCGTGGTTGATTGGCTCGACAAGCCGGGCATTGACGGGTCGTGGGCGATTGATCCGCTCGACGAGGCGGACGAGACGACCGCACAATCCATCCTCGAGAAACTCGCCAAGGCCCAAGAAGAATCCAAGACGCATGAGTCCTCTGCGGAATCGATCGGGCAGCATGATGATGACGATGATGATTCGGGCGACGGCACGAAGAAGAAGCGCCGGCGCAGACGCCGGGGCAGACGCTCGGGTCGCTCTGAGGATTCAGAACAAACAACCGAGACCCGCAGTGATGAAAGTGAAGGTGCCGACGAAACGGTCGAGACCAATGACTCGTCATCGGAGAACAACGGCGACGAATCCGAGGAAGGAACCACGAAGAAACGCCGGCGCAGACGCCGGGGTGGGCGTGGGCGTTCGGGTTCATCAGAAAATCAGGGTGAGGATTCGGGTGAATCAACAACCGATGGGGATTCTGCTCGCCAGGAATCACGGCCCGAGCCAACTGCATCAACTGCGAGTGGTGGCGGCGAGATGAAGAAGGGCGGCAAGCCCCGCCGGCGTCCGCTCAAGCCCGGGAGCGCGGCAGTTGCTTCGGAGTCCAAGCCCGAACCACGCAAGAACAGAGAGCGTGCACCTGAGCGCGAGCCCACCAGCGAGAAGAAAAAACCCGCTCCAAGGAAGCGTTCGGCATCCAAACCGGTTGCGGCTAAGACAAGCGAGCCCACGCCGGAACCCAAGCCCGCACGCAAGGGTTTGTACTCCAATGCCCGGCGAAAACTCTCTGCTTCGGAAATTGCCAAGCTCGGGATTGAGTCCTAACAAGCGACACGATGCACACCCAACGGGCCAACGCGAAAGGCGAGCAGCGCACAAAGCGTGTTGTTGTCCTTGGATCAACGGGTTCGATCGGGAAACAAACACTCGAGGTTGTTGCCCACAACAATGCTGAGCATGATCGGGGGCGATCGCCTGAACGATTTAAAATCGTTGGGCTTGGCGCAGGTTCTGATTTTGCCACGCTGCGTGGGCAAGGCGAGTTGCTTGGCATCGCGGACCTTGCGCTCAACGACACGGGCGCGGCACTGGATGAATCCGGGCTTCGGGTTCGGCGTGGTAATGATGCAGCGAGGCGATTGATCGAGGACACCCACCCGGACCTGGTGGTCGCGGCGATTGTGGGGATCGCGGGGCTCGATTCGGTGCTTTGCGCGCTTGAACTCGGCATTGATGTTGCGTTGGCCAACAAGGAATCTCTTGTCGCTGGCGGGTCGCTTGTCCTTGCGGCTGCTCGCAAATCTGGCGCATGCATTTTTCCTGTTGACTCTGAGCACTCCGGCGTGTGGCAGTGCCTGCTTGGTATTCTTGGCACCGATTACACGCCTCCGGCTCCGATCAATGATTCAATTCGGCGGATCACCCTGACCGCGTCGGGCGGGCCGTTCCGTCAATGGTCTCTTGACGACATCGCTTCGGCAACGCCCAGCGATGCGATCAATCATCCCAACTGGTCGATGGGCGCCAAGGTTTCTATTGATAGCGCAACGCTGATGAACAAGGGGCTCGAACTCATTGAGGCGCATTGGCTCTTTGGAGTTGATGCCGATCGGCTCGATGCGATTATCCATCCGCAATCCATTGTGCATGCCTTTGTTGAATGCGTGGATCATTCGGTGATTGCTCAGTTAGGCGCGGCCGATATGCGGTGCCCGATCCAGCACGCGCTGGCCTTTCCAAATCGCAACAATGGGGCTTGTCAGACACTCGATCTGCAATCACTGAGTCGGCTTGATTTTTCTCCGATCGACAGCGACCGGTTTCCTGCGGTGGGCTTTGCGCTCGATGCAATCCGTGCGGGCGGGACCGCGGGCGCGGTGCTCAATGCGGGCAACGAGGTTGCGGTGCGGGCGTTTCTTGATGGGCAGATCGATTTTCTGCGGATCGGCGAGGTTGTTGCCCGGGTCATCGACACGGTCCCTACGCAACCGATCCAATCGATCGATGATGTTCTTGCTGCCGATGCAGCGGCACGCGAATGTGCACTGCGCCTTACGGGTTCAGTGATCGGTGGCACGCGATGAAGCAGCCGGTGCTTAAGCCTCAGGTGATCGCCCAGATGCAATCGGCCCAGGAACTCTACCAACGCGGGCAGAGCGCCAAAGCCCTGGAGATCATCCAGCGTGTTCTGGCTCGGCATCCAAGAGCCGGCGCGGCCCACAATATCGCGGTGGGCGTGAATCTTGCGTTGGCGCAGAACGATCGGGCACTCTATCACGCGCAGCAGTCACTGCAGATTGAGCCGAACAACGCGTCGTATCACCTCGCCATGGGCAATGTGCTGACCAGTCGGCTCGAGCACGCGGAGTCTGTTTCCTCTTACAAGCGTGCGCTAGAGATTTCGCCGGGGCTGATCGAAGCGATCAACGGGCTCGGCATCGCCTACAAAGAAACGGGCAGAAACGCTGAATCCGCTTCCCTCTTTGACCAACTGATCGAACTCGAGCCCGAGAATGCCAGCTATATCATCAACCGCGCAACGCTGTATATCGACATGGGACAAACGCACGAAGCGGTCGTCATGCTTGATTCCGCGAGCAAACGATTTGAGACCAATCCGATCTTGCACGACATGCTCGCGTTGACTTCGAGCTATGACAGCGAGATTACGCCGCAACAGGCGTTTGAGTTTCATCGGCGGTATGGGTCTGTGCTAGGCGGGCACATCCGCGCGCGGGCAACGCACTCCAACACGCCCGAGCGCAAGCGAAGAATCCGGATCGGGTACATCTCGGGCAACTTCCATCAGCACTCCAACTCTTCGTTCCTTATCCCGATCCTTGAGAACCACAACCACGATCAGTTCGAGATTTTTCTTTACTCCACAAACGGCTACACCGACCAGGTCACCGAGCACATCAAGGCCACCGCGGACCACTGGCGTCCGCTCAGATCCAGCCAACTCCGCGAGACCGTCGATACGATTCTGCGTGACAAGATTGATATTCTGATCGAGCTTTCCGGGCACTTTGCGCACAACTCGTTGCCGATCATGGCGGCTAAGCCGGCCCCGGTGCAGGTCACCTACCTCGGGTACGCCAACACGACCGGGCTCGACGCGATTGATTACCGGATCATCGACGGGACCACCGACCCGTCGCCGCAGGCGGACTCGCTCAATACCGAGAAGCTCATCCGGCTCGATGGGTGCTTTTTGACCTACCAGCCGCACCGTGATACGCCTGATCTGTGCGAGCCTGCAACCGATCGCCCGTTTACCTTCGCCTCGTTCAACAGTCTTAAAAAACTGACCGAGGGCACCATTCGGGCATGGGCTGATATCTTGAATGGGGTGGATGGGTCGCGTTTAATGCTTAAAAACAAGCCTCTTTCGTTTGGTGAGAGCCGCGAGGAGGTTGTTCAGCGTTTTGTTGATCTCGGCATTGACCGCTCTCGCATCGTTGCCATCGGGACAACAGATTCCATCGGCGAGCACCTCGGGCTCTACAATGATGTTGACCTTGCGCTCGACACCTTCCCCTATAACGGGACGACCACAACTTGCGAGGCCCTCTGGATGGGTGTGCCGGTGCTTACCTTCGCGGGCAACACCCATGCCCATCGCGTGAGCGCGTCGATCTTGAAATCCATCGGGCGTGAAGATTTGTGTACCAACAGCACCGATGAGTATGTGCGGCGG
>JAESUL010000261.1 GCA_016763115.1 Phycisphaerales bacterium
TATTCTGTTTATTCTGGTGCTGGTACAGGCACAAACAGATCGGGACGCGGTGGTCGCGGCGGCGGACGCGGCGGACCACCACCAGCAGGTGATCGCAACGCGGCACCAAAGACAGATTCAGCACCCGCAGCGGCACCGGCCGAGGGCGCAGCAACCGAAGAGAAAAAAGACTCGTAATACAACGGGTACACACGAAGCCGGGTTTATATGAAACCGGGTTCACGCGAGATAAAAGGCAACTCACTTAGGAGTGATCAGCCATGATGATTCACGAGATTACCGCGATGGCGGGCAAGTACAAACAGCGTAAGCGCATCGGGCGTGGCGTCGGTTCGGGCAGCGGCAAGACCGCTGGTCGTGGGCAGAAGGGTGCGGGATCGCGCTCGGGCAACTCACGCAAGTTCCAGTTCGAGGGCGGGCAGATGCCGTTCTTTCGGCGTATGCCCAAGTTCGGTTTCACCAACCACGACTTCAAGACCCACTTCTGGGTTGTCAATCTTGGTGACATCATCAAGGCTCCTGCGTTCAAGTCCGGTGGCGAGATCACCGGTGCTTCACTGATCGCTGCGGGGCTTATCCGTGACGACAGCAAGAATGTCAAGATCCTTGCTGGGTTCGTCGACGAAACCACCAAGATCGGCGCCAAGTTCACCGTTGAGGTCAACCGTGTGAGTGCTTCGGCCCGCAAGATGATCGAAGACGCGGGGGGCTCGGTCAACGAGACCGGCACACGCCGAGACCGTGTCCGTGGTGTTGACCGAAACTCGGACGACAAAACACCCAAGAACCTGACGAAGAAGTTGAAGAACCAGCGCTGGCACAAGCTGCGTGCAGAGGCCTTCGCCCGTGGCGAAGTCCTGAAGAAGAACTAATACACCGTGAACAGCAGTGTGAACGGATATTGATCGCCGGGGTTGAGCCCCCGATGGGACCGCCAAGTTTTCGGTACATCAGGGGTTCAATCCCGGCGTTCTTGCTCGCCGGTGAGTGAGAAAGCGGAGCGAAGATGCTTTTCAAAACACTTATCAATGTTTGTCGGATCGATGAACTCCGAAACAAGATCCTCTTTACGCTTGCGATGCTGATGGTGTATCGCATCGGGTTCTGGATCCCGGTCCCCGGCGTGAACCAGGGCGAGCTGACTCGGTTCTTCGAGATGCAGGCCGCCACCGGAAGCGCAGCGGGCAAGATGGCGCAGTATGTCGCGATCTTCTCGGGCGGTTCGTTCGGGCAATCGACCATCTTTGGTCTTGGGATTATGCCTTACATCACGGCTTCGATTATCTTCCAACTCTTCGGCACCGTTTCGCCCGCACTCAAAAAACTCAAAGATGAAGGCCCAAGCGGGCAGACCAAGCTGATGGAGTTGACCCGGTATGTCACCGTGGGGCTCTGCATTGTGCAGGCCGTGGGGTGGTTGACCTACATTACCAGTTCTGGGCTTGTGTACCCACAATGGGCGAACAATCCGCTCTGGTGGGTAATGGGTGTCATGTCATTGACCGCGGGCACGATTTTCCTGATGTGGCTCGGTGAGCAAATCGACCGGTTCGGCATCGGCAACGGCGTCTCACTGATTATCATGGCCGGTATCCTGACCGGGATGCCGAGTGCAGTGATGAGTGTGTACGCAAACTTTGATGCACAAGACCCGAGCAAGATGGGCTATATGGGATTGATTCTCTTGCTCGCGGGCTTTGTACTGGTGGTTGCGGGGTCGGTGCTGCTGACGGTTGCCCAACGCCGAATACCGATCCAGCAAGCAAAGCACTCGCGCGGTTCGCGTGAGTTTGGCGGACAGAAAAGCTACCTCCCTCTCCGTGTGAACCACGGCGGCGTGATGCCGATCATCTTCGCCAGCTCGTTGATGATCTTTCCGTCGGTGATCTTTGGTGCACTCCAAGAACGCGCGACCGTAGCGAATATTGATTCGGGGTGGTACTACACCATCATCAACTGGCTGAGTACCAACTTCCAGACCGGGCAGTTCCCGTATTTGCTCTTGTTCATTGTGATGGTCTACTTCTTTAGCTACTTCTGGATTACGGTCCAGTTCAATCCTGAAGAAATGAGCAAGCAGCTGCGTGACCATGGTTCGTTTATCCCCGGGCTCCGACCGGGCCCGCGGACGGCGGAATATCTCGAAGCCGTGATGGAGCGAATTACCTATGTCGGTGCAGCATTCCTCGCGGTGATCGCGGTGCTCCCGATGGCGGTCAATCAGGGGCTCAAGGTCGATTTTATTGTTTCTCAGTTCCTCGGTGGTACCGGGTTGCTGATTGTCGTGTCGGTGGCATTGGACTTCCTCCAGCGGGTGGAAGCGAGCCTCTTGATGCGGAACTATGACGGGTTCCTCGGCAACTCGGGCGACTCGGGCGGATCATCAAAGAGATGATCCCAAGGTTTTCTGATATCCAGGTCTAACAACCGGGTATATTGGGGAAAAATGAAGTTCGCAGCCCATTCTTGGAGTGGTGCGAACGCGACAAGCCGCGGGGGGGTGCCTACGATCCTCTCCCGCTGCACCGGATTGGATCCGGTGTGGTGTGGTAGAAAATGCAATGCCCGGTTTCGGGTTGGTTTGGGTTGCCGCACACGCGGCGGGAGGTTGTGATGAAAGTCTCATCCAGCGTCAAGCGCCGATCGAACGACTGTCAGATTGTTCGGCGTAAAGGCAAAGTGTATGTTATCAACAAGAAAAATCCTCGTTTTAAGCAGCGTCAAGGCTGAATGAATCGTGTGAGTACGCCGGTACAACTGGCGTGATATTTATGAACCATTGCCGGCACAGATGCCGGCGTCAGGAGCGAAGCAGTGCCCCGTATCGCAGGTGTTGACATTCCGGATCGCAAGAAGATTTACTACTCCTTGCAATACATTCACGGCATCGGACCCAAGTTCGCCGGAGATCTGCTTGAAGAAGCAAAGATCGACCGCGACATGAAGACCAATGATCTGAGCGAGACCGAAGTGTCGCTGCTCAACACGATCGTTGACAACAACTTCCTCGTCGAGGGGGCGTTGCGTCGTCAGGTCCAACAGAATATCCAACGCCTCCGCGAGATCCGCTCGTACCGCGGCGATCGTCA
>JAESUL010000262.1 GCA_016763115.1 Phycisphaerales bacterium
ACGCCTTGGGCGATGTCGGGGGACTGCTGGTTGATCGAGCAGAGCACAGCACACGATTCGGCGTCGAACCGCATCGCATCGGAGGTGTACCCGATCTCGCGGATGACATCGCGGACGATCTCGGTGGTATCGACATAGGACTCGGTGGTGACCTCGCCGGCGATCACGACCATGCCGGTGGCGACCATGGTTTCGACGGCGACGCGCGAGTTGGGATCGGACGCGAGCATCGCATCAAGAATCGCATCAGAGATCTGGTCGGCGATCTTGTCGGGGTGCCCCATCGAGACGGATTCGGAGGTAAAGAGGTGGGATTGGGTCATTGGTGGTGGTCCTTGGTCGTAAAGACTCTTGCTTGAGCCGTTGTTTCGGATAAACGGATAATACCCGATCCGGCGGCGGTTCGTGTGTAATGGTACCCGAAATTTCTGGATTCAGGTGCGAGGCGTGCTGGGTCGATCCGATCGTGGTCGGCTACGCTCGTTTATGAGCGCAACGACCCCCCCAAAGCCTGTTCGTTCCAGACCATCAAAGAAGCGGCTGACCTACGCCGACTCGGGGGTGAGTATCGAGGCCGGGGATAAGTTTGTCGGCTCGATCGGGTCGCTCTTGCGCCGCACGCACGGGCCTCGGGTGATTGATAATCCGGGCGGGTTTGCCGGGTTGCTTCGGCTCGATACAACGAGCAACTCTTTAAGCACAACTTCAAGGACCCGGTCCTCGTCGCGTGCGCCGACGGCGTCGGCACCAAGGTGCATTTGGCAATCGAGATGGGCAAGCACGACACGGTCGGGATTGATCTGGTCGCGATGAATGTCAACGACCTGATCGTGCAGGGGGCCGAGCCATTGATGTTCCTGGATTACATCGCGGTGCATTCGGTGGACCAAGAGGTGCTCCACTCGATCGTCAAGGGAATTTCTGATGGGTGCAAACTGTCACGATGTGCGCTTATCGGTGGCGAGACGGCCGAGATGAATGACCTGTACAAACCGGGCGAGTACGACCTGGCCGGGTTCAGCGTCGGCGTGGTGGAACTGAAAAAAGCGACCAATCCGCTGCGTGTTGAAGCGGGCGATGTCGTGATCGGGCTGGAGAGCTCAGGCGTGCATTCCAACGGGTACTCGCTTGTGCGCAAAGTATTGAAACATGCCAAGCTGGACCTGATGAAGACCTACCCGCAGCTAGAAACGGATCGCACGCTCGGCGAGGTGCTGCTCGAACCCACGCGGATCTATGTGGATTCGATTATCAAACTTTTGCGGGCGTACAAGGTCAAGAAGATCGTGTCGGGGATGGCGCACATCACCGGTGGCGGGATGGAAGGGAATCTGAATCGCTCGCTGCATGACGGTGTTGATGCGGTGATTGATGAGTCGGCGTGGGAGGTGCCCGCGGTGTTCCGGTTTTTGCAAGAGCAGGGCGGGATTGATGAAGCGGAGATGCGCCGGGTGTTTAATATGGGGATCGGGTACACGCTGATTGTGCGCCCGAGCTTTGCTGATGCCGTGGTCCGTAGGCTCGAGAGAACGGGCGAAAAAGTCCACCGGATCGGGAAGATCACGAGGGGCAAGGGGCGGGTTCGGGTTCGGAACCGGGCGCAATAGATTGAGAATTATTATCTAAGCGGGCGATTGTGGGCATTGAATGGGGTAAATTGCCAAAGAGTTTCCACCTTGGGGGCCTGCTCGGTATTCAACTGGGCATCAAAGAATGAGCACGCATAGGAGAATGCACAATGGGTATGGTCAAAGAGTTTAAAGAGTTTGCCCTCAAAGGCAATGTCATGGATATGGCGATCGGCATCATCATCGGTGGTGCGTTCGGGTTGATTATCAAGTCGGCGATTGCAGACCTCATCATGCCGATCATCGGCATCCCGGGCAAGGCCGACTTTGCCAACCTGTACTTCGGTCTGACCGAACCGGTACGCATCGGCATGGAGGCGTTCGCTGCGGAGAACAATGGGATGGCGATGACCCTCGATCAGGCCAAGGAGCTTGGTCCGGTCTTTGCGTGGGGCAACTTTATTACGGTGGCCATCAACTTCTTGATCCTTGCATTCGTGATCTTCATGATGGTGAAGATGATGAACAAGGCCAAAGCCAAGATGGAAAAAGAAGAAGAAGCCGCACCACCAGCGGCGCCCGCAGCCGACCTTGTGCTGCTCGGCGAGATCCGCGATCTGCTCAAGAAGTAATCGTGTCTGGTCCATCCGGATCAGTCCAACAGATCACCAACGAACCCCCGGCCCTGCGTCGGGGGTTCTTGTTTTTGGGGTTCTTGCTTTAACTGGCAGCGTGTGAGTTCGCGGGCGACTTGGCGTTGAGCTCTTCGAGTTTGGAGAGGTACCGCGAGCAGGTCGCGACATAGGTCGCGTGCGACCAGGTCAAAGGCGAGACGGACATCGGGGCGCCGGTATAGGGGTCGAACTGCTCTGCGAGCACGCCTGAATCGAGCGTGCGGTCAACGCACCACTGGAACAGAGGCATCGCGAGGGCGAGCTCTTGTTTGGTGGTCGCGGATTCGATGTGGTAGAGCGCCTGCCAGAGGGTGCAGATGACCCAGGGGTTGCCGG
The DNA here is from genome assembly GCA_016763115.1 of Phycisphaerales bacterium. GTDB lineage: Bacteria > Planctomycetota > Phycisphaerae > Phycisphaerales > UBA1924 > UBA1924. The sequence goes on from JAESUL010000262.1 coordinate 2,579, forward strand.
GGATGTCGTCTGTTTTTTCGGTTTCGACTTGGTGGTAGTAGTCGCGCTCGTAGCGGGCGCACCCGCCGATGTTGGACTTGCACCAGAGGGCGTTGCGGAGCGATTCCATCTCGGCTTTGACCAGCGGGTCGTTGGGCTCGAAGGCTCCGAACCCGAAGAGGGCGTAGTTGGCGCTGTCGCGGGTCATGTCGAGGCGGTAGGTGCCGTCTTCGAGCGGGATGGCCATGCGTGCGAACTGCTGGCGTTCGGTGTGGAACATGTGCCGGCGCAGCGCACCCTTCATCCGCTCGGCGCCCTCGCGGAAGGCGGCGGCGCGATCGAGCTCGCCGAAGTCTTTGGCAAAGTCGGCCGCAGCGTGCAGTGCGCCAATTGTCGCGGCAACCGTAAAGGTATGAATCCCGCGTCGCTCTTCCCACAGATCCCACGATTGCAACGGCAGCCCGTTGTGATCGCGGTGGTCGAGCATCCATTGGGCGGGCTTAACAACCAAGGCGTTGTACAGCGGCTTGATGAACTCGACATCGCGGAAGGCTAGGAAGTGTTCACGCAGTGCCCAGAGGGTCAACGCGGTTTCGTCTTGCTGGATAGGCAGGACAGATTTGCCGTCGATTGTTGATGGGTGCCACGAGGATGCCAGGTGCCCCTCGGGTGTGTATTTGTGCAAGAAGTAGGGTTTGTCACCGATGCATCTGGCGGCGAAGCGGAAGAAGCTTCGGCTCAGTTCGCTCTGCCCCGCAAGGATCAATGAGTGGGCGACGAGCGCGCCGTCTCGCATCCAGCAGTAGGAATAGTGGTCGCCGGCGAAGTGGGTGATGTCCGAATCGTTGGCGGCGATGATCGCGCCGCCGTTGTCGATTTGGGTGCGCAAGATGAGCTGCGATCGGTAAAACAAATCGCGGATGGGTTCGGGGAGCGGGGCGGTGTCAACGGGTTCCTTGCGGGACCAGAGTTTCCAGTAGGCCTCGGTGCGGGCGATGAGGCGTTCGGGTGTTTTTTCCCAGATGCGTTGATTGAGTTCTTTGACGGCTTCGTAGTTTTCGCCATAGGCGATCCAGATGGTTGCGGACTGCTCGGCGTTGGCTTTGATGAGCATGTTGATGCCGATGGTGGCGTCGATGGTGCCCTGGGAGATTGGGTTGCGACCGAGTTGCCCGTCCTCGGCGTCGCGCCAGGTGCCTTCTGCTCCACCGATGGCGGTGGTGCCGATGGCCCAGTGATCGACGCCGCATTTAGTGTCGGTGCATGCGTTGATGAGGAAATACGAGCTGTCTTTGTAGAGGACGATCGCCGAGGTGTCCGGATCAAAGTACGCGGTGTCGCCGACTGGTGAGCCGTTGATGGAAAGGTCGGTGTGAAAGAAGATGCGGACATCGCGGGATTTTCCGAGCAGGTCGCGGACGGTGAC
>JAESUL010000263.1 GCA_016763115.1 Phycisphaerales bacterium
CGTTGAGCCGCGTCACATTGGCGAGGTACTCGGCATCAACATGCGATGCCACATCGCCATAGTCCACACCATCTTCGGTGCGGATGTCTTGGTGCTGGCGGTCGTAGGATTCGTGGACCTCGGTGAAGCGGATGGCTGCGAGCCCGAGCGCGTTGAAGGGTGTGTGGTCGCCGCCACGCAAGAAACGGTCCGGGCGCATGACCAGCATGGGCTGGACTGCGGTCCGGTGGAGCCAGGCGACATCATATATATACCGCGCGAGCTGGCGTGAAGTGTTGTCTGACTCGCCGCCATACATGCGCATCGTGCGGAGTTGCCCGGGCAGGGAATCAGGGTCGGCGCTGAGCAGTTCGCTCGGGATACCCTGAGAGAACACGCGGACATGCCCGTGGTCTTTGCGTCCGTTGGGACCTGTCGGATCGCCGATCATGTCGTTGTTGAGCACGGCGACAATCCCTTCGGCGTTTGCCTGGGCGTGCAACTTTGCGCCGTAGAGCCCCTGCTCTTCGCCGCTGGTTGCCAGCAGCACGATGGTCGCATCGAGATGCTCAGCGGCGAGTACATGGGCGAGTTCGATCAGGGCCGCGACTCCTGAGCCATCGTCGTTTGCACCGGGGGCGTCGATTGATGCGTCCATGATGTCGGTGGCCCGCGAATCGAGGTGGGCGAGGACATAGTACTTGCGGGCGCGTGCCTCGGGCATCGAGCCGGGGATGGTGCAGATGACATTGACAATCTCGGCGGGCTCAAGGATCCGGCGTCCGTCGGCTTGGAGTTGGTGGACATCATACGAAACTGTTGGTTTTTCATCGCCGTACTTTTCGGTCATTGAGATTGCGTCTGTAAACTGCGCATGCACCCATCGACGAGCAGCACCGATACCGCGAACATCGGATCCGGTATCCGAGAGCGTGTGGCGAGTGCCGAACGACACAAGCGCCCGAATATCATTCTCCATTCGATCGGGCTCAACCGCATCCATCACTCGTGTTGGAGTTTGCATCAGTGTCCTTTCAATGTACTGAATCATCCCTCGCCCCATTCCGCGCTCGACCGCCTGGGCGACGAGCGTTTGCCTGCTTGCCATTGTCTGTTCGGACTGGTGAACAACATACAACCCGTTTACACGCGATCCCGAGGCGCAGTGCAACAGCACCGTGCCCTCGTTGGCTTGCAGAGCCGCTGTCAGCTTGGCCGCCAGTTCGTAAGAGAGCTGAGACCCGCTCATCGGGATGTGTACATAGTTCATGCCGAGCGATTCAACCATCGCCCGCTCGTCGTACCCGAGTTTGTCCACCTCCGCCTGTGTGCGGGCGTTGATGACCGCTGACCCGCCATATGCCGCGAACGCACGCAGATCTGCCTCACGCGGTTGCCGGGAGAACAGCACACGCCCATCATGGGCGAGATCCCCGATAGCCAAGGGCTCGACCGCTGTCGCGGGCTCGGCGGCCTGCCTCTGGTCATCGGGTAGGTGCTGCGTCGCACATCCTATGGGCAGGCCCAGAAGTGCCGTGAAAAAAACAGCCCGGAACAATCGGTCAGCATGTGTATTCATGCTGTGATTGTACCGGGCTGCGAAGGTCGAGGGGGGTTTCGTTTTTATCAGCGACGGCGGCGTGAAATGACCATCCCGCCGAGCCCGAGCAACGCAAAGGTGCCCGGAGCAGGAGTTGTAGGCTTCCAACTTGTATCAATAAAGCCTTCACGCCCGCCCCACTGGATCAGTGAGCCATTGTTATCGTACTCGGTAGCCAACTCGGTGACAGGATGAACCCATGCGCCGATGTACTGCCCGAACTGCATACCCGACCAATCGGCGTCGCCGCCGGGACCAGGATTGACCGGGGAATATGCATTGATGACCGAGGTATCAAGCGAGAACGCGAAGGTACGCGATCCGTCAAGGTCGGTGACCGATGCCGAGAGCAACTGATCGAGGATACTGACCGAGTTGTAGATCTCATCTGGAGCCTGGATGCCCGCATCGGGCGAGCCGTCGATGTAGCTCTGCTGCGTATCTTCGCCGTTGTATGCGAAGGCCGAGAGGCGGAGATCGTCCGTATCGGTCGCGTCAAAGTAGAGCAATGCAAACTCGCCGGCATGCCCCAATGGGTTTGGGCCGTTGTTCACGGCGAGCGTAAAGCCATCCGTGATTTGATCCGAGAAGGTCATTTCCCAAGTAAATACGCTGGTGGTATCGTCGTAAGTCGTGCGGATGGAATCGAAGGTTCCGCCGGTATTGACTGCATGGGTATCACCCACCGCCCAGTCCCAGACGAACAACTCGGCCTGTGCTGCCGACGAAGCGATACCTGCACTCAGTACCAAAGCGGTTATTTTCAACATATTCATAATGACTTCCTCTCAAGTCTGTGAATCGAGCTGCTCTCAACATCTCTGTCGAAACTTCCCTGAGCTGATCACGCACCAGTGTCTACCTGTTCCAAACGGCTCGGTTCAAGCATCAGTGAAGTATGCGGAAGAGTGCATCAAGAAGCACCATGTGAAAAGGCAATACGAGAGAATTAGACCAAGATTCCTTAGTTTTTGGTCAGATAACCCCCTTCAACACCAAACAGGCACCCGCCGAGTTTTCGTCCGATATTCATTCCATCGAAAACATGACGCAGACTCTGGTGCAAGAAACCAGGATTCAGCCATGTGAGCAGCACCCGAATAATGCGAATACAATGCCTACATGACAACATCCCTCCCACCCTCACAAGCCGCCCATCCGGGGCTCAGACTCCGATCACTTATGGATTCCGGGGTCGTCGCGGCACCCGGAGCGTTCAATGCCCTTGTCGCCCGGGCGGTCCGTAAGAGCGGATTCCAGGCGGCGTATGTGTCCGGGGGGGCGATCAGCGTCGCTGCAGGGGTCCCCGATGTGGGGATTCTCTCATTGGACCACTTTGCACGGATTGTTCGGGAAGTCGCCGGCGGGTCCGGGCTCCCGGTCATCGCCGATGCCGATACCGGGTTCGGCGAAGAAGAAATGGTCCGCCGAACAGTCCTGGAGTACAACCACGCCGGGGCTGCGGGGCTGCACCTCGAGGACCAGGTGTTCCCCAAAAGATGCGGGCACCTCGATGGCAAATCGTTGATCTCGATCGAGCAGATGGTGTCCAAGATCCAATGGGCTGCCAAGGCATCGCAGGATTGCTCTGATGGGGCGTTCATTATCTGCGCCCGGACGGATGCCAAGGGTGTTGAAGGGATCGACGCGGCCATCGAGCGGGCCAAGGCGTATGTTGACGCCGGAGCAACCATGATTTTCCCCGAGGGGCTGCATTCTGAGGACGAGTTTGCCTTGTTCGCTGACGCGATGAACTCAATGGGCGACCATGCCCCCTACATGCTTGCTAACATGACCGAGTTTGGAAAAACCCCGATGATCGGGCTCGAACGGTACGGGCAACTGGGGTACCACCTTGTGATCTTCCCGGTTTCCACGCTGCGGATTGCGATGGGCGCGATTACCAAGGCACTCGCAGAACTCAAAGCTACGGGCACGCTGGAGGGGCAACTCGGTGCGATGCAATCGCGTAAGGACTTGTACGAGTTGATGGACTACACACCGGGCACCGCGTGGGAGTTGCCCACCGACAGGTAGGCATCTTCTCTCTGATTGGGCTATAATCGGGGAGTTTGAGACACCCAGCCCACGACCGATTCACCAGATAATGAGGACCACGACCATGACCACCGCCCCCACCCATGCCAAGGGACTCGAAGGCGTTATTGCCGGCGAAATCGAGATCTGCAATGTCGAGCAAACCTCGCTTGTCTACCGCGGGTACGAGATCGCTGACCTCGCTGCCAATGCCTCGCTTGAGGAGGTCGCTTACCTCTTGATCGTC
>JAESUL010000264.1 GCA_016763115.1 Phycisphaerales bacterium
AACCGATCCGAAGACCGATCAATGTCCGAGATGGCAAATCTCGGCAAAGCGTTTAACACTCGAAAGTGTTTGTTCCAATAAAATATTGGGGCATCCACTTGCACAAGAATGTTAAACGACAGGATTGCGTGAACAATCCCGCCAGCTTGTATAACCATCAACTGTTCCGCCAGGAACCCGGTAGTGCCCGGTGTTGATGGTCCACATTCTCGCGGTGGACCCAACTGTTCACTTGTCAAGGAAGCCGATTCAGAAGAGCATCAAGCCCATCCGGATCTGTTTGTCACCCTTCCGGGTGGCGAGGGAGAGCATAGACCCCATATTTTCCTTGTCAAACTTCAAGGCACCACATCGTGCTCAATTTGTCAAAATTCATCCCTGCCACCCCCTCAATTCTTCAAGATCTGCCGATCCCGCGCTTTTCCCGCCGCGACACCCGCTGTGGCGACCCAAATTTCGGTCTCCGAACCCCTTTTTATATTCTTCAATGCCCCGCGCACTCCCTTGCAACCGGCGGTCATCGTCGCCCCCGTCGTCCGCACATCATCTACCAAAATAATGACCCGGCATCCATCGTCAATCCGCCCAATCCCACGCTCGCGAACGCGGAATGCCCCTTTCATGTTTCGTCCGCGGGCACTCATCGAGAGCCCAATCTGCTCTGGGCGGTGATTGGCTGCCAGAATCCGGATGCTCGGGCATCCAATCGCCCGTGCCGCCCCTTCGCACAGCACCCGTGTGTGGTCCACGCCTCGGCGTATTCGGCGTCGATTCGACGTCGGGATCGGGACCAATATCGTTTCGCCCGGATCGACCTGTGCCCGTTTCATCCGTTCCAAAATACATGATCCGAGTGCGCTGCCAAGCTCGCGCCCAGTGGTCCGCCACCGGTGGAACTTGAGATCAAGTAGCGCATCGCGGACCGGGCCGGTGTACTCAGAAACCCGGATGCCCTGGTCCCAGTGCAGTTTGGTATTTCTGCACGCAGCGCACCCCTCGCCATCGGTCTCGTGCATTCCGACAGAACCGGCGCACCGCCAGCAATAGGTTTCGTCCGCGTCGGGATGCCAATCTTCGCGCTTGGTTTGGCGTGCAAACGACAACGCGGTTCGTCCGAGCAAGGTGGTCTCGATGGAATCAATAAGTTCTGTCCGCCTCGAACGCCTTGTTTTCTCGGTGATTTTGACCGGAGGCATAATCGAGCCGGGAGGGGCGGGGGGCCAGTCAAAGCCTTCGCGTCCGATCGGACGCACCGTGATGAGCGGGGCTTGGGTTTCGGATTCGTCAACCGCGGGGAATGGAACGGTGTCCAAGAGCATCTAGGCGAGTCCGAGTTTGGTGCGGATAATCTCGGCCCGTGCGAGTCGGCGTTGTTGCTGGTTCAGATCGACGCCGAGCGTTTTTTGGAGGTGCGCGGGCTGGACCTGCAGCATCAGCGTGTGGATCACGCCGAGTTGCACTTCGTCGATGATCCCCGCCAAGGCACCCAGCCTCGCCAAACTCAGCAGCCCCATCGCCTCGTCGGTTTTCATCAGCCTCGCCCTACTCAAGATCCCGATCGCCCTATGTACCTCGTCGAGGATCACCGAGTTCTTCTTTTCGAGCAGGGCGTTGCGGGCGTGGCGTTCGTATCGGATAATCCTGGGGATGATCTCGTCTTCGAGTTCACTCAGCAGGGCCTCGTCGGATTTGCCAAGCGTGGTTTGGTTGGAGATCTGGTAGAAATCGCCCACGGATTCGGAGCCCTCGCCGTAGATCCCACGGACCGCGAGCCCCATATCGCGTGTGGCGTTGCGGACCTTGTCGAGATCACCAAACATGCTCAACGCGGGCAGGTGCAGCAGCACGCTGAGCCGAAGCCCGGTGCCGACATTGGTGGGGCAGGCTGTGAGGTACCCGAAGCGTGCGTCGTAGGCGTAGTCGATGCCGTCCTCGATCGCGTCGTCGATCGCGTTGATTTCTTGTAGACACTGCCCGAGCCCGAACCCCGAGTGCACCATCTGCATCCGCAGGTGGTCCTCATCGTTGACCATGACACTGACATGCTCATCGGGCAGCAGCACCGCGATGCCTCGCGGGGAATCGGTGTTGCCCGCGCCGTTGGACTGTTTGCCCTTGGCGTGCTGACGGGACATCAGTTGTCGCTCGACGAGCAACGAACGGTCTTCTTTCTTGGAACCGTGCAGATCAACCCAGAGCATCTGGGCCTTGTTTTCCAGAGGCATCGAGAGAATTCGCTCTTTGCACGCATCGAGCACCTGACGCTGGTCGGATTCACTGCCCTGGGATGTGAAAGGAAACCCGGCAAGGTTGCGGGCGAGCCGTGCACGCGAGGACATCACGACATCACAGGCATCGCCGTCGCCGCGGAGCCATTGCGTGTTGCGATCAAACGGGGTTGATTTCATGGGCTCTGGTTGATCCGAAGATTGCATGGATGCCCCTTGTGAGCGGTTCGGATGCCCTGTGGATTCTTACGCCACGCCGAGCATCCGTGAAGCACGGCTACGACGCGGCGGCAGAGGATGAAGACTCTTCGGGTTTCACGGCGTGCTCGGGGATCGGGCTCGGCTCGACCTGCGAACTCGCAAGCAAACTGATCCGGGTCAACTCATCGCGGAGCCGGGCTGCCTGCTCATAATCCTCGCCCTGCACGCACTTGGCGAGCTGGGCCCGGATGTTTTCGAGCCGTTCCTCGCGTTGACGAGCATCGCCGAGCAATCGATTGAGCCTGGTCGTGTCCGGAGTATTCTGGGATTCACACAAGGCACGCCTGGGCACCTTGCCCATGTGTACGCACCCGCCCTCGTGGGCACGCTCGATCATCGGGCCGAGCCGATCGACAAAGGTGCAATAGCACGCGCTGCACCCGAGCAGCCCAGATTTCATAAACCGGGTAAAGGTCAGCCCGCACCCGACGCACGCCGGGCTCGGTCGGCTTGTTTTCTTGGAGTCTTTTTTATCGTGCCTGCCAACCTTGGGGATCGGGAGGTTCTGCCCCATCATGTAGCTGGAGATCAGTTGGGAAATGGGCATATGCGGATCATTGGAAATCCCGGCGTCGCGGGCGCACTGCTCACAGAGGTGGCGTTCAACCCGCTGCCCCTTGTGCAGCACCACCTCGTGAAAGGTCGCTTCTTGTTCGTGACATTCGTGGCAACGCATCCTGTGCCCTCCGGGTGTTCCAGTCCGTTTCCGAATCGACCCCAAGTATACAGCATCAAAGCCAAAAACGGAACACCCCGCATGCGAAAAACAGGCGGGGCGGAGTAGTTTTTTTTCGGTTTCGATCAAAAAAGGCGTAAAAATAGCCTTGTTTGGGGGGCAGACGCCTCAGGCGTTACTCGCCCGCAGCTTCTTCTTGCAGACGGGTGTACCCGTACTTCCGCTTGAGGGGCTTGATGACCATCCCCGCTTTGATCGCACGCGTCGAGGCGTACACCCGCTTGGTGGTGGTCTTGCCGTTTGGTTTGGTGATGATCGCGTTGACCTTCTGCAGGTTGGGCTTGAAGGTCCGCCGGGTCACACCCGAGGTCTGCAAACCGAACCCGCCGAGCTTGATCTTCTGACCGCGATAGGCTTTACGGTTCCCGAAAGTAGTTTTTTTCCCGGTAAACTGGCATTCGTACGGCATTTCATCACCTCAAAGCAATCCCATACTCACCTCGAGCATCGGGTCACGATCATAGCCCGCCAACCACGCGAGACAAGCACAATTGCCCAACCCCTTTACGATCAATCTGACGATCAAGAGACTCCTGATCGATCTCGGTACCTACCGGCGGGCATTGAGCCCCTCGCGGGCAATCATCAGTTCGAGCGTCTGCCCCACAATATCGACCTCCCGCTCGGTCAATCCCGGATAGAACGGCAACGCCAGCGTCCGTTGACTCACGCTCTCGGCAATCGGAAAATCACCCGTCTGAAACCCGAACGCCTGTTCGTATATCGGCTGAAGATGGATACACGGGAAGTAATCACCCGCCCCGATGTCGTGCATTCTAAGCCCCTGGATCACCCGGTCCCGCTCATCGCGGGTGTACCCCGCAGCGAGCCGAACCACATACACGAACCAACTCATGGTCTCGTTGAAATCGGTGGAGGGGAGGATGAGATCGGAAATCGCCAACAATCGTGATGTGTACATATCGGCGACCCGCTGGCGGGCGGCGATCAACTCGTCGAGCCTTTGCATCTGGGCGACGCCCATCGCGGCGTTGATCTCCGACATCCGGTAGTTGAACCCGAGGCGTTCGTGGTGCAACCAGCTCCCGCCCGATGACCCGCCCATGATCGAGCCCCGCCCCTGGACCGCGCGTCCCTGGTTGCGGAGTGATCGGCAAACATCGGCGAGCCGATCGTCGTTGGTGACGATCATGCCGCCCTCGCCGGTGGTGATCTGCTTATTGGGATAGAACCCAAAGACCCCCGCACGACCGAATGACCCGGCCTTGATGCCCTTGTATTCCGAGCCCAACGCTTCGCATGAATCCTCGATGAGCATGATCTCGTGCTTGGCAGCGATCCGGGCGTAGGTGTCCATGTGCACCGGGTTGCCGAAGGCCTCAACCGCCAGAATCGCCTTGGTTTTGGGGGTGATCGCTTTTTCGATCAGTTCTGGGTCCGCGTTGAGGCTCTTGGGGCAGATATCGACAAACACCGGCTTGGCACCGACATACAAAATGACATTGCTCGAAGCGATGAACGAGAACGGCGTGGTAATCACCTCGTCGCCGGGTCCGATCCCCAACGCCACCAGCACCATGTG
>JAESUL010000265.1 GCA_016763115.1 Phycisphaerales bacterium
GTTCAAGTAAAGAATGGGAATACCCCTTTACAGCTTCTATCCTTCTCCCTTAAATACTACCTCTAAAGTTGAGGATATGTGTTTTGGATGAATTGGGTTCAACTCGAATAAAAAAAACGGCGGCGTCGGGGTTTACATTGCTTGAGACTTTGATCTCTCTTGCGATTTTGTCCGTGGTGTCATTGGCTTTGTTCCAGTCGACAAGCTCACTTTTGCGTATTACGAGCCGAGCGGTAAATGCCGGAGAACGGGCGTTGGAAACCGCCGTGTCGCGCAAGACATTTCGCGCTAGTGTACGCGGGTTAACGCCGGGATGGAAGGAAGAGCCGGAGAACGTTTTTAAGGGTGATGCATCTCAGTTTTCTGGCATATCTACAGGAGCGCCTACATTTTCATCACATACCCTTAAACCCTTTTCTTTTGCGCTTGTTCGGCAAACGAATGGGCGTATTGCGCTCAAGGTGAATGTGAACGGCCAAGTTTGGGATTTACAGGAATTCTCTGCGGATGAGGCTGCGTTTTCGTATTTGGGCACTGATCAGAAATGGTATAGGGAGTGGCCACCAAAAAACACCCCTGCTCCAGGATTTTTCAACGATGAGATTTATATGGATACCCCGCAGCTTCCGTTGGCTATACGTCTGCACGGTGAATATTCAAATCATCGGTTTGACTGGGTCGCTGCTGTTTTGGGTGCTCATGACTTACCTTATAGAGACAGGTTTTAAGATGCCAATACATGAACAGGATCAAGGATGTTCAATCCGACAGAGAGGCTTTGTTCTGCCCTATGTTTTGACGGCGATCGCAATTTTGTCGATTGCAGTGACAATCGCCGCCCAACGTTTGCAAAGCACATCTGCTATGATCGTGCGGATACAAGAGGAAACAGAATCTGAAATTGCTTTCATGAATGCAGAGGTAGAAACTTTGTACGCATTCTTGATTGGCACGCCTGTGGAGGGAGGGATAAATCTTGCTCCCGTGATTGAGGTCGCAGAACCTTCTCTCAACGGAGTTGATGAAGTGGCTGAAGTTGATCTATGGTCGGGAGCTGGTGAAACGCGAATAGTTGATACGTTTTATGGCCCGGTTTTGGTGAGTTATCAGGATGTTTCAGGGCTTGTATCAATTAATGCCACGAATGAAAAAATAATAGAAAAATTCATAATTTCGCTTGATGTGAAACCAACTACAGCAAGGTCTATGGCGGCCACATTGGCCGATTATCGCGACCCCGACCATCAGCGCCGGTTTCAGGGGGGGGAACGGGCAGATTATCGTTTGCGTAAATTGCCCCCACCAGCAAACTCTCCGCTACGTAGTTATAGCGAGTTGGGAAATGTTTTGTACTGGCCTGATGGTATGAAAAATATTGATTTATACGCATTTATGGATCAAACGACGATAGCATTGGGTGCGGGGTTTATGAAACATGCCTTTACGGATTCCAAACTTCTAGATACGTTGGGCCTTAATTCCATGTCGATGCGCCAAAGAATTTTAGATAGTAGTATTGAGGGTTTTATCGCTGGGGATTCGTTCCCCACCAACAGGGCTCGATTTATTTTAAGCTATCGCAATCCAGCAGGAAGATATAAAAAACGTGTGATTGAAATAGAGCGAAAGTTGAATAATCCAGATAAACCGTTCGAAAAATTTTGGGTTTATCAAACTACTGTGCTAGAAGGTTCTGAAAATGCCGGGTTTGGACAAATTGACGAGTTAAAAAATGTATTTTACTCCCCATCTTATCGCTCGAAATAGCGCAGAAATGCGTTTGCGCTCGCCGAAGGTATGGGGGCCGAAGGTGTTCGTTGTGCCGCGTAGCCAGTGTTCGTTTCGCAGGCTGCATCTCAATTCCCGTGGCAGGCCGGCAATGCAAGCTGCGCGCTTGCGAGCCTTTAAAGAAATTTTGCCACATGAGAACAAGGTTCGCATTGTCAGGGATGATCGTGGACTTGGGATCGGGGTCTGGAGTTATGGAAATGCAGACATGCAGAACGGCCCGCCGTCCAACCGGCGCACGCTTCCCGAAAGCCTTATCTATCAACGCATGGAAAGTGGCGTGCGTATTGTCTCCTGTCTTGACGGAGTTGAAGGACAGATTTGGGCGGGTCGTTCGCTTGTGGCCAGCCGGTGGTGGTCGTCCGTTCCGACCGCACGCCAATGGCAGGTTTTTCTAAGGGCGTCCCCCGATGAAATTGACGATCTAAGCCAGCCCGCGCCTGTCCATGTGGCGCTTAGAACGGATATACCTCTTTTTGATCTGGATCCAGAGCGGTTGGCTGTGACGTTTTCTCCGCAAGAAATTATGCGCATGGCTGGCATGGTGGGAGCGTGTGCATTTTTGTATTTAGGGGCTCAATATGTTCGTCATGCCAGCACACTGGCCGGTACTGAGCGCAAAATAGACAAATTATCTGTGTCAACGGCGCATATTTTATCTCAAAAGCGTCGGGCATTAGCTAATATGGCGGCTTCTGAACGGTTCGAGGTTCTTGGTGATCCAGCCATGGTGCTGAACGGGCTGGATAGTTTGTCACAAACTCTGGCGGGACAGGACTTCAAAGTGAAGTTGGTGCAAGTCCGGGGCGGTGAGTTTAAGGCAAGAGTTGAGGGAGATATTGCTATAAACGGGCCTGAATTTGTTGCAAAGCTGGAGGCATCTGTTGCTTTAAGCAAAGTAAATGTTGTGTCTATGGGGGAGGAAGTTTTGATTGTTAGCGCTGATTTAGAACCGGTTGAGCAGATAGCCCAAGCATTAGTACGGGATGTTGTCCAGCCATGATAATGCGTGTGTTAAACAATTTGAACCTGGAAATCACGCCCATAGTTGCTTATGGACTTGCCTTTGTTTTTCTAATTTTAGGGGGGCTTGGCCTAGCGCGTTTGTCCGATTCTGTTGCTGATATAGGTGCGCGTGCACAGGTGGCAAGAATAGAGCTACACGATTTGTCTCAAATACAGGGTACGGACGTTTGGGAAGCACGGTTGAATCTCAGTGAACAGATTCGGGCCCAAAGAGCGACAAAAATTCTCACTGGCGAAACGGGTGGAGTCATGGCAGCAGTCATTCAGCAGGCTTTACGTCAACTTGTTGCGGACACCGGTTTGCAGACACCGCAAATTCAAGTGAGTCCTGAACCTGAAGATGTAGACGGTATTGATGTTATCCAATTTACATTTACTGGTTTTGCAAAAGACTGGGATACCGTGATCGAGGCGTTGTCGGTGATGGTGAGCGGAGATACTCAAATGTTCATATATGAAATGTCTTACACACCGCCAATTCCAAGTCAGGCAGGCATTTCCTTGTTTCGCGTAGTGGGTATGGTTCCTGTGAAAATTGAACCTCTACAAGTACCAGAAAATACACAGGAGGTAAATCCGTGAGCCGTCGTTTCATGCGAATATTTGCTTTCGTGCTTGTTGTTAGCGTCTTTATTGGCTGGCTTCGGGCGGGATTGGTTGTGGTTGATAGTGCGCGTGCGGCTACGGCTTGGCCGTATGGGGAGACATTATCAGAAGTTTCCGATCCTTATGCAGCGCTGGTCGCACGCGTGAAAGCTTCTGGTTTTTTCCCCTTGTCGCCTTTGCGGTTGGCGGAGAGGCAAACCCCTGGGCAACAAGATAATGATGAGGGCATACCGCCATTTCCTAAAATTGTTGCGGCGTCAATTGTAGATGGTATGCCGAGAGTATATCTGCGGTCTAAAGACGGCATTGTTAAGGCGGCAGGTGGTGGGGAGACCCTCGAATCGGGTTGGCAGTTAAAAACGGTTGACCTTCACAGGGTAATTGCTGTTTATGATGGGCAAGAGAGTGAATTTCAGATCACAAAATACGAAGAACACGAGGGGGTGGTAAGCCCTGAAGATGCGTCAAACGAATAAGCGTAGGGATAAAACAGATGATTACATACAAGTCAGAGCTAAATTACAGCGCTACTAAACGCCCACTTTTTGGGCGTGGGCAGAGTTGGTCTGTGTGTTTTTTACTTGCCTCTACAGTCTTGTTGATGGGAGGGTGTACAACTTTGAATTCACCGGAGGGGAGTGTTCTGTCCAGTGCCAAGTTGCAAGATTCATCATTAAAAAACAAAGTAGTGCGGGCGCCCAAGCCAACTCGATCTACTTACATAGATAACTCTGATGTTGGGCCTACCATTGTTCAAACTCCGTCTGAGTTGGGGTATGTACCAAGTTTGCTGGATCCCAACGATACTGGAGATGTGCAAACGTTTTCCAAACGTCCGCGTTTAAAAGCCAAAAAAGTAGATGCGTTCGTTGCACCTCTGATTTTGCCAGAGTTTATCGACGTGGTTTTTGGAGAGATGTTAAAAACGCCCTATGTGACGGGTCCGAAGGTTGCTAATCTAACGACCGTTGTGCAATTGCGTTCGTCGGGTGAAATGAAAGCTACCGATTTTTTAGCATTGGTAAGCACAGCACTAGAGGAATATGGGGTACGTGTTGTCGTTGAAGGTGGTGCCTACCGTATTTTGGACGACGGGGCTTTGCGAGCGCGCATGCCAAAATTTATAAAAGGGCGAGCCCGCTTGCGCACACGTTCAGATTTGCGTCCGGTTATTCAATTTGTTGAGCTACAAGCTGTAGGTGTCAACAGCATGCTGGAGTTGTTACAGCGTGCATTTGGTCGGCAAAATGATAAACTTAATATCACTGCGGATCTCAAGACAAACCACATAATTTTATCCGGTTTGCCGGAAGACGTTGAAAATGCTCTGGTAATTATCCGACAGTTAGACGAATTACGGTATGCGGGCACTAAAATCCGTAGATATACGCCTAGGTATTGGGATGTGAATGAATTGACCACAGAATTATCCCGGGCTTTGACGGTCGAGGGCTGGCAGGTTTCAGCTGGAGATTATGACAAACGTACGATTTATCTTATGCCCGTTGACTATTCAAATGATCTATTTGTCTTTACCAATTCTTCCGAGGCCCATAGGCGCGTTGATAGTTGGCTCAAGGAATTTGACCGGCCGATAAATGGTGGAGATACGGAGCAAATTTACATTTATCAGGTTAAAAATGTAGATGCGACAGAATTGGTAGAAACGGCAAATGATGTCTTGTCCGGTGCATCAGGAACACGGCCTTCACAGACGCCTGCAAACCAGACATTGGCACAGTCTCGCGCTATCATCGTGCCTGGGCAGCGGGATGCGAATAGTGGTGCCAGTACACAGGTTGGTCTGTCTGCACGTACAGGAAGTGGGGGAAACAGGTTCACAGTTGACACGATGGGTAACCGCATTATTTTTACAGGCACGGTCGCAGATTATGATAGCATGGTCGGACTTTTACGCCAGCTAGACACGCCGGTTCCCGAAGTGTTGATCGAAGTCCAGATCGCTGAAGTGACCCTGGCAGACAACACTAATTTTGGCATGCAATTTTCATTGATGATCTAGGTTCTGATAGTGTGGGGATAACGGCCAATTCTTCCGGACTTGGTCTGGGTGGATCGGGGCTAACGGTTGGTATTTTAAGTGGAAATGTTGACGCCAGCATTAATGCCTTTGCCAGCAATCGCCGCGTGAAGATCTTGTCCACACCCATTCTTGTTGCGCGCTCTGGTGGTGCGGCTGAGATTCAAGTGGGTACGGACGTGCCTATTATTACGTCCCAGCGAGCCGCCAGCAACCAAAGTGGCTCAAGTTCAACCGACATATTGCAAAGTATCGAATATCGCTCAACGGGTGTTATTTTGAGGATTGAGCCGATTGTGTTTAGTGATGACCGTATTGATTTGACTATCTCCCAAGAAGTATCTTCGACCATAGATGTGCAAAATTCGAGTATTTCTAGTCCAACCATCTCTAACCGTTCAATTAACACCCAATTGTCACTTGAAGACGGAGAGACAGCCGTTTTGGGCGGTTTGATACAGGAAAGCAGGATACATGACGTGAAAGGCATACCTATTCTTAAAGACATTCCCGGCATTGGTCATCTGTTTTCAAATGATAATATTTCCGTCGACCGTACAGAGCTTGTGGTGTTGATTACAGCATATGTGTTACGCGGCCAGGCAGACAAGGATCAATTTGTCAACCATCTCAGTCAGCGTGTGGATAGATACATGTCCGATGAGAGCCGTTTTGAAACCTTATTACCCAGACAGTTCTGATTTGCCGGGACAAATTGTAAAAGAACGGGGCTTTTCTGTTCTCGAAGCCCTTGTCGCTATGGCAATATTGGCGGCGGCTATGTTGCCTTTATTGGCTTTGCAAGGACAGTTTGTTCGAAATGTCGAAAGTTTTGAGCGTGCCAATGTGCGGATTTCTGCTCGTGAGAATGCATTGGCGTATTTAAAAACCCAGAATTTTTTTCTGCGGACAGCGGGGGAAGTGCAATTTGATGATACGGTTATGCAGTGGAAGGCAACACCTGTGGAAGCGCCCCGACCCATGTATCCGGCTGTGGATTCCTTAGGTCGGTTTGACTTAGTTTTGTATGATGTGGAAGTTGTGTTGACTTCATTGGCCATACCTTCTGATACTTTTCATATACGAGGGATGGGATGGCGTCCGCGCTGGTCGCTTGGCCAGTAATGTATCTTTTACCAGTAATGTATCTTTTAAATGGAGATGTGGAGCAAAAAATATCGACACCTCGAAAAAACTGTTCCACATAATTATAGTGTGGTGTTTAAGCGGGGGTTCTTTTTATATGTGTTTGCACTCCCCTCATAGGGGATCACTTTATGCGTAGCTCCCCTTATAAATAGAATAGCTTGACGTGCAGAAACCGACCCGCTATATGATTCCCAGGGGAGCCAGGTGGCTTTGGAGATGTTTTGTTTCCATACGCGTTTATGCCTTAACTCACTGTAAGTGTGTGGATAAGCCACACGGGGTATTAAACTTAATTATTTAAACAAAAGGAAGAATCATGAACTTCAAAAAATTACTTGTAGCGACATCGATGCTCGCTGTCGTTGCTACACCGGCTCACGCCATTAAATTGAACACTGCAGCAGGCGCTGGCCCGGTTATCCAACTGGCTGGTGGCGGCACTCCATCTACGGGCGTTGCAACGGTCGTAACACCTGCGCTTGAGCTTCAAAATCCATCAGCTCTGTTGACGGGTGATTATATTCTCGTATTGGAAACCAATGTAGCTGCTGGTCTTTTCCCTGGCAGTCAAAATATCGACGTGACTATGACATTGCCAGCAGGCGTAACATTTGCAGCCGCATTGACTAGTAATGATGTGACTTCTCTTGCTCTGACAAATGCTACACTGCAAAGCGGTGGTGCATTGGGCAGCAACACAGCGCAATGGCGTGTGTCTATTCCTGGTGCGGGTTCTCCTGACATCACATTCCGTGTTGCGCTTGCGACAACAACATGTCCAACTGCAGCTACTGGTTTCCCTGGTGCGCATCCTGGCGTATTCACTGTTGCCGCGGCATTCTCTGACGGTACTCCGGTTGAAGGCACTGGCCCTGCAACAATTGCTGCTCAGAGTGTGTTTATCAACACATGTGCAGGTTTCATTTCCGGTGTTGTTACTACTGACGAGACTGATGAAGATACATTTGTTGCACTTCCTGGCTTTACGACACTTGCTGATAATGATATTCTTGTAGTAGGTACAAACAATGCTCCTTCTATAGTCGGTTCTGTTGCTTACACAATTGCCGCTGCGCATCGTGCGGTGACGGTGGGTGGTACGGCCGCAGTGCCAACATACACACCTGTCCTTGCTACTGTAGGTGATGTTGCTACGATTTCTCAGACTTTGACATTTGCTGATGCGTCTTCATTCGGCTTGGCTCCTGGTGGCGGTGTACCTGGTGTGGTCGGTCTTGATCTTGCTGATACTGGTGTGGCTCCTGCAGCGGCTATTCCTGGTGTATTGACTGGTAATTCAGCTGTAATCACAACAGCGAATATCGCTGGTTTGACGACACCTGCTGGTGCGGGTCTAGCGCATTACTTCTCGGTTACGCCAAGTGCGACTGCTGGTCTATTTCTTGCTATTCCAATCGCTTCACAGCCATTGTCAATTTCTACGGCTACAGTGACCTTTGTAGATACATTTGCTGACTTCCAACCAAGTGAACCTGGTGCAGTTGGCCCGCTTGATCGCTTGCAGCGTGATGGCGCTACATTCGGTCCGTTTGACTGGAACTCTGAAGCAAGTGCTGTGAATTCTATTTACAGAATTACAGGCCTTCCAACAGGTCCAGGCGCAGGTCCAGTGACTTACTCTGTCCAGCTTTCGCACAGTAAAGGTGGCAAAAATGGCTTCTTTACAGGTACGATTCCTCTAGCAGCTATTTTGGCTGGTAACGGCGAAGTGACTGTTAACTCAAGAAACTATTTTGGTCTTGGCCTTGCTGGTTGGGATACATTTGGTTTGCAAGCTGGTATGGTTGGTTATGATAAAGCGGATGCTGTTATCACAATTGATGTGCCAAATGCTGGTGCAACAGTGGTTGATATTGACCGTCTGATCGCGTCTGTTGGCGGTATTGTTGGCAACTATGGCGATGGCTCTAACTCAGCTGTTGGTCAAGGTACTAACGCTGATTATGATGATCTATTTCCTGTCGAGTAGTACACACTACTTAGTCTAAAGATTGGGAAGGCGGCCTTTGGGTCGCCTTTTTTATTTGTCAATTGCTCAAATATATGTGTTAGTGGCTTATGTCTAAATCTGCACACCCATCAAGATACCCTGCTGATACATCCAATGTGGTCGATATGGGCGATTCGGTCTCCAAGATACAATTCGCCATTGCGGGCGTGCAAAAGGCCGGAACGACAGCGTTGGCACAATATCTGGATCAGCATGCAAAACTATACCTTCCACCGACTAAAGAATTACACATATTTCGAAATTACCCAATTACAGAAGACAAGTTGACGGCTCTCATTGCGCTTAAATACAAGATGGCACCTCGGAGTTATTCAAATGGCCCACTTTGGGGGGAGGCCACACCGTTGTACATGTATTGGCCACACGCATTTGAGCTTATGGCTTTACATAATTCGAATATGAAAATTATTATTAGCCTGCGTCATCCGGTAGCGCGGGCCTATTCTGGCTGGTCAATGGAAATCCGGCGCGGGCGGGAGTTTGAAAGCTTTTCCTATTGTATTCGCGACGGGCGGGAGCGTGTATCCAGTGCCCCGAACGGGGTGCATTTACGCTATTCCTATGTAGAGCGAGGGTTTTATGCGGCACAAATTCGCCGTCTTCTATCTATATTTCCGCGTGAAAATGTGTTTTTCTTACGGGCAGACCAAATTCGGCATGATGATTTATGTCTCCAAAATATTTTAGAATTTCTGGACGTTGTACCATTGGATTTCATACCGATTACTAAAAATGTATTTCCAAGCTCTTTGTTAAAACGACCGGAAAACCTCGTAGAAGATTTCGTATATTTACAGGACATATATAAAGAGGATCTGCGGGCGTTGTCAGGGCTTACTGGGCTAGATTTTTCTGACTGGATTATCGGGCCACCCGTACTTTAACATTGAATTCATATCTAGCAAAGCTATAGTCAGCCCATGATTATTAAGCGCCTTGGCGAGCTTCTGCGGGAGCGCGAGCTGATTACAGAAGAAGACCTTAAACAGGCTTTACGCTTGCAAGAAGAGGTGGGTGGTTTACTGGGGCAAGCTCTGATCCGACTTGGGGCTTTGGGTGAGGAAGACCTTCTTGCTACACTCTCAGATCAACTTGATCTTCCGATCCTAAGCTCTTCCCAACTTTCCCAAAAACCTGAAGACTATGCACGTGCGATTGCGCGATTGGGCCTTTCTCCGACGTGGCTGTTTGCTCGCCAATGTGCAATATGGTGCGACGATGATACGGGGCCGATACATGTGATTGCTGCCAGCATTCTAGATCTTGGTTTGCGGGAACGTTTAGAACATCAAAGCAGTGTGCAAGATATCGAATTAAAAGACCATTTGTGTGGCAATCAAACTCTTGAAACAGCGCTCTATTATGTGCGTCCTGACCATGATTCTGCTTACCATGATGGTCTGAACGATGATGATACGCAGCGTTTGCGCGAACTGGCGGAGGGGGCGCCGGTCATTGATTTCGTCAACAGGGTGTTTTCAATGGCACTGAAAGAAAATGCATCCGATATTCATATCGAACCGTTCGAGAGTAAATTTCTGGTTCGATACCGGATTGACGGTATTTTACACACGCGGCAAACGGAACCTCGCTCTCGGTTTGATGCAGTGGCCAGTCGGGTTAAATTGCTGTCGGGCATGGACATTGCCGAACGGCGGCTCCCGCAGGATGGGCGTCAAACCATTCGTTTTGCCGGACAGGAAATAGATTTACGAGTGTCATCTTTACCCGGTTCGTGGGGAGAAAGCCTCGTCCTGCGCCTGTTGCGTAAAGAAAATGAACTGCCAGATTTGGAGAGCCTTGGCCTAGAGGGGCGGGCAAAATCCACATTACAGGAATTACTCAGCTATCCAAATGGTGTCATTTTGGTCACCGGCCCTACAGGTTCGGGTAAATCTACGACCCTTTATCGTTCGCTGATGGGGTTGAATGATGGTGTTCGCAAAATCATTACCATCGAAGATCCGGTCGAATATGATATGGAAGGGATTATCCAAATCCAGATCAAAGCCGAGATTGGCTATACATTTGCCCGGGGCTTGCGCGCGATCTTGCGCCAAGACCCGGATATTATCATGGTTGGCGAAATCCGTGACGGGGAAACGGCGGCTATTGCCGCCCAAGCTGCTTTGACCGGGCATTTGGTGCTTTCTACACTGCATACAAATTCGGCTCTTGCAGCTGTTGCACGCTTGATTGATCTCGGGTTGGAGCCTTATATGGTCAGTTCTGCTGTGCGGGGTTTGGCAGCACAGAGGCTTGTGCGGCGTCTTTGTCCCCATTGCAGTGTGGCTGTGAAAAACCAGGAAGGTGAAGACCAGATTTGGAAAATGGCGAAAAACAGTGATGTCATTATGCCGGATATA
The DNA here is from genome assembly GCA_016763115.1 of Phycisphaerales bacterium. GTDB lineage: Bacteria > Planctomycetota > Phycisphaerae > Phycisphaerales > UBA1924 > UBA1924. Next base: position 11,009 of record JAESUL010000265.1, read on the forward strand.
TCCAGCAAGGCAAAATGGCGTGCGCCGAAAGGATGCTCACTTTGCTCCCATACTGGATATTTGGGACGGGTGGCGTTGTTTGAAGTGGCGAAAATGGACGAAGCCCTATCGGACGCTATTTTACAACGTAAGGGTTTACAAGATTTGGTCAATGTGGTGCGTGCACAGGGATTTATCACCTTGCTGGAAGA
>JAESUL010000266.1 GCA_016763115.1 Phycisphaerales bacterium
GCAAAGAACGGGTCGATGGCGACCTCGAAAGGGTCCGGACCGAGATCCGTGAATCCGAGCGTCGGCTCGCCAAACGCGAAGACCTGTTCGACCGCAAAGAAGAAACACTCGCTTCCAAAGACCAGGCCCTGATCGAGCAACAATCCAAGCTCGAATCCAAACGAGAACAACTCGCCGAGAAGAATACCGTGCTCGACGAAACACTCGAGAAGCAACGCAAAGAACTCGAAAGAGTCGCCCAACTCGATCGCGACCAGGCCAAGGAACTGCTTCTTGAAAGGGTGGCGGATCGTGCCCGGGCGGATATGGGCAAGGTGACAAGGGCGATCGTCGAGGAGGCTGAGGATACAGCCAAGGATGAAGCCAAAGAGATCCTCATCAACGCCATCCAACGCTACGCCAACGAGCATTCCGCCGAATCAACCGTGCGGACCGTCGCGATCCCGTCCGATGACATGAAGGGGCGGATCATCGGGCGAGAGGGTAGAAATATCCGTGCGATCGAGAAGGCGACGGGGGCGGACATTATTGTGGACGACACGCCGGGCGTGATCGTGGTGTCGTGCTTTGACAAGGTCCGCCAGGCCATCGCGGTCGAGTCGCTTGATCGGCTGATTGCAGACGGGCGGATGCACCCGACGCGGATCGAAGAGGTCGTCGAAAAGGTGCGTGGCGAGATCCATGAGAAACTCATCAAGTCGGGCAAAGACGCTGCCGTGGAACTCGGGCTCAAGGGGCTGCACCCCAAGGTCATCGAAGCGATGGGGCGGTTGAGCTACCGGACAAGCTACGGGCAGAATGTGCTCAACCATTCGATCGAGGTCGCGTTCTTGTCGCAGATCATCGCCGATCAACTCGGGCTCGATGGCAAACTCGCCAAGCGGTGCGGGTTCCTCCACGATATTGGCAAAGCAATGGATCACGAAATGGAGGGCGGGCATCCGAAGATCGGGATGGAGTTCGCCCGACAGTTCGGTGAGAAAGACGAAGCGGTCCTCAACGCCATCGGCGGGCACCACGCCGACATCCCATCGACGACTTGGTACACCCCGATCATCATGGCGGCCGACGCGGTCAGCGCAGCCCGCCCGGGTGCTCGGCGTGATTCCATGGAACGCTATGTCCAGAAGCTCAACGATCTGGAAAAAATCGCGATGGACATGCCGGGCGTGTCCGAGGCCTACGCCGTGCAGGCAGGACGCGAAATCCGCGTCATGATCGATGCGGAGCGGGTTTCTGATGATGAAGCCTACCTGATCGCCCATGAGATCGCCAAGCGGGTCTCCGACGAGATGACCTTCCCCGGCGAGATCCGTGTCACCGTGCTGCGCGAAACCAGAGCCATCGAGATCGCCCGCTAAATCAGTTGCTCAGGGCAACAAAGAACACCGCGAGCACCAAGAGCCTTGCATCAACCGCGTCACGCTGGCGCCGAAGAAGTGTAAATACCCCATTGGTGAAGAGCAGGGTCCCGCCAACGATGCTCAGTGCCGGTGTCCATCCAACGCTGAGCATGAGCAGCGACAATGCAAGGACATGCGAACCGATTGCAAGCAGCCAGGCGCTCTTGTGTCCGACGAGCACCGGGATGCTCCGTGTTTGGAACTGCTCATCGCTTTGCTGGTCATCGAGGTCGCAAAGCACAGCGTCACCAAAGACAATCGCACCCATCGCCAATACAGTAAAAAACAAACCCGACGAATCGGCGAGTGACCCGTAGCCGTGCTCGCCGAGGATTGTTGCCAATGCCAGTGCGAGGTGTGCACCGGCGATGAAGAATGCTTTGAGTGCGGGCAGGTCCTTGAGTCTCGGGCGCGATGGATCGGGTCTGCGTCCCGCGTAGAGATGCACGCCCCAGAGTGCCGCGAGCGGGACCCACGCCAGCATCGGATTGAACACGATGGACGCTGCGATCGCCAGCACCAGATCGAGCAGGATGATCGGGCGGAGGATTCGGGTGTGCTTGTGGATGAACTCGTATCGCTTTGGTTGGGCGAGCAGGTCGGCGGGGTCGAGCCGAGCATCGGAGGTCTTGACCCGATCGAGCAGGTAGCACCCGTGCGCACAGAACGCGACAAAGCACAGCGGAGCCCATTGCGGGGTCGTCGCCATGATGAGCTTTTCAGCCAAGATCAGCACGCCCAGCGTGTACAGGGTTGGCCAGAGGGCGAGATGTCCGGGGATGCGGATCACGGGATGAATGTCCATTCGATAGGGAAATTATTCAGGTTGAACCGATGATTGAGCTAATCGTATGGTCAATGTGGGCGGATCGTGGGAAGCGGGTCAACCACTTTGTGGTATCATGCGTACAGATTCGGGAGTTGCAAGACATGAATAGTGGACAAGATCAATCCGGTTCGATGAGTGAAACCCGCCAGCGGGTGATGGAATCGGCGCAGCTGATCGCGGGAGAAATCCCGACGCCTCAACTCCGTTCGTTGATCTGCCCGTTCTGTGGGGCGGTGACACCCGATACCGGGCGATGCAAGACATGCCAAGCCCGCTTTGATCCGCTCAGCCGTCAGGCAACCCAGAACCATATGGGCCCGTGGTGCATCCGCGATGCTGAATCGCCGTTCCGTCCGGGGTGTACCTACGACACGCTGGTTCGGCTGATCGACCAGGGGGCGGTGGGGATTGATACGATTATTCGTGGCCCGACCACGCGCCAGTTCTGGACGCTCGCAAGGCACACGCCCAGCGTGTCGCATCGGCTCGGGGTGTGCCACAACTGTCAGGGCGAGGTTGACAAAGCCAGTTTTCAGTGCCCGTCGTGTCAGGCGTCGTTCACGCCCGAGCGTGATCGTCAGCACATGGGGCTCGGGTCCTCGCGTCCGCTTCCGGGGCAGGGCAATCCCAAGGTGCTCGCGATGCACGCCGAGCCAGCAGCGGGCAACGATGCCCCGCGAGCGGCTCTCAATGCTGGAGCATCCGGTGCGGGGACTGGTGCATTGACAAACGAAGCGAGTGATGCGATCCGCCAATGGCGTAGGGCGTTTGAGTCTGAACGCCGACGGGCCTGGATTGCGGTTGGGCTCGCGGGCGTGGCGACGATTCTCGCGTTGGTGTACGGGGTTGTTGGGGTTTCTGTGTTTGGGTAAACTGCTTTGAGATCATTGATCCGATCGGATGAATGCAATGAAAAAAACCAGAATGAAGTTGAGTTCAGCGGGGTTTACCCTGATTGAGTTGCTCGTGGTGATCGCGATTATTGCGTTGCTGATCGGGATTTTACTGCCCGCGTTGGGCAAGGCACGCGCAAGCGCACGGGCGATGGTGTGCCAGAGCAACTTTCGTCAGTACGGGCTAGCCGGGGCAATCTACGCGGGAGATTTCGAGAACACCATCCCGAGTTATTCATGGAAGGGTGGGCGGCGGACAAAGTCTTCGTTTGCTGATCTGCGTGCGCCTTCGAGAGATCGTGATGCGGTGATGTTCCAGGCTGTGGATATCATGCGGACCGTGACGGGCGATCACTCCATACGGTTGCAATCGGGATGGACCCCGATGATGCTCTATAACCACCTGCCGATGCTCGATTATTTGGCGGTTTCACTTTACGATGATGAGGTGACGGTGTGCCCGTCGGATTCGTACCGGATCGGGCTCCGCGAAGCGCCGGTGGATGGGGTTTTCAGGCGATCACGATTCCAGACAAGCTTTGATGTCGTGCCCGCGATTTTCAGCGCGGACCAAACCACGGGCTCTGTGGACACGATCGAGCAGTTCCAGGCGATCGGGACTGGGCGGGGGGCGTATCTCAATGTTCGTCTGCCCAACGCGCTCGGGTCGCCGTTCTTGCGTCTTCGGCGGTATTCCGAGGTCGCGTTTCCGAGCGCAAAGGTCCACGCGTATGACACACACCAGAGGCACTTTGGGCGACCCTGGATTTATTATGCGATCCCCGATGCCCGTGTGCCGGTGCTGATGTTTGACGGGTCGGTCTCGATGAGGCTGACCAAGGACGCCAACGAGGGGTTCCAGCCCAATAATCCTCGATCACCCGAGCCCACACAGTTCAGGTATGTCCCGTTCGGTCCCGATGGCGATGCGCTCAACGCCGATGGCGATGAAGTGATCGGGTACTACAAATGGACCCGAGGCGGGCTGCGGGGGATCGATTTCGGGGGCTCAGAAATCAGCACCGGACAACCCCGCGACTGATCGCGGATGGGGCATCTTGTGGATAGAATCCCTCAGTATTCCACACGAGGAGATTTCCATGAGCGACGCACGAACATTCTCGATCCTGATGGCAGACAAGTTTGACGACGAGGCCATCGCTGCGCTGCGTGAACTCGGGCACACGGTCCACGCCGACCCCGAGATCGGTCCTGACACCATGAGCGACGCGATCGCCGCGTGCGGCGCCGAGGTGCTCGCGATCCGTTCGACCAAGGTGCCCGGTTCGGTCATTGAGAACAGCAGCGGGCTCAAACTCATTATTCGTGGCGGGGCGGGGTACGACAACATCGATTGCGAGGCTGCGGGCAAGGCGGGCATCGCGGTGTGCAACACGCCCGGCATGAACGCCGTCGCGGTCGCCGAGTCGGTGTTCGGGCATTTGATCAACCTTGATCGCAGGATCAACGAGCAGACGAGCGATCTCAAGGGTGGGCGCTGGAATAAAAAAGAATACGCCAAAGCACGCGGGCTCAAGGGGCGCAAGCTGCTGGTCGTCGGGATGGGCTCGATCGGGACCGAGGTCGTCAAACGCGCGCAAGCATTCGGCATGAAGGTCTCCGCCCAGTCGCGTTTGCTCCGCGAGGATACCGCACGGGCATTGGGGATCGAGTTGATCCCCTACACCCGCGATGCACTCAAAGATGCTCTGGGCTCGATGGATGTGGTCAGCGTGCATGTCGCATCGACGCCCGATACGCACGAGCTGTGCGGCCCGGGGTTCTTTGCAGCCATGAAACCCGGTGCGTACTTTATCAATACCTCGCGGGGCGAGATTGTTGATGAGAACGAACTCGCCAATGCTATGAAAACCAAGGGCATCCGCGCGGGGCTCGATGTCTTTCAGAATCAGCCATCGTCGAAGGACACTGATTGGAAACCCGCGATTGCCGACATGCCCGGGATCTCGTTGACGCACCATATTGGGGCATCGACCGACCAGGCACAGATCGCGGTGGGCGAAGAGGTCGTCCGCGTGGTGGATACCTTTGCCCAGACGAACAAACCATTGCATGTCGTGAACGCGCAGTACCTGGCCGATCTCGCGGCTGCAGAATAATCTTCCTTTGGATTGAGGAGTCGAACAATGACTGAGCGTGTATACAACTTTTCCGCCGGCCCGGCGTGTCTCCCTGAATCCGTGCTCAAGCAGGCACAGAAGGATCTCTGGAATATTGACAGCACCGGGATCGGGATTCTGGAGCA
>JAESUL010000267.1 GCA_016763115.1 Phycisphaerales bacterium
ATCGGACGCCATCGCGGAAACTCGCCGAGCCACTGCACCCGCACGGGCTGGATCGGACGCAATGAACCCAGCACGCCGAGCACCTCGTCCATCGGGACCGCGCACCACCGCATCCCGTGCGCCCGCCAGCGGAGACGCTCTTGCTCGTCGATCACATCGGTCTCGATGTCGTACGCCCCCAACGCGTGTGCGATCGCGTGGTCGGTGTTGTCCATGATCCACATCTGGACCTCGAGCCCACGGGTCGAGTTGGAACTCACCGGCGCGGGCGCGCCAAGCGTGACCCAGTCCGACGCATCGCTGGGTTGTTTCTGGGCAGATCGGCACCCCGATACCAGCAGCACAGCGCCCAACCCCAAACCCGCGATGAACCCCGCCCTACCGGGCATCAACGCCGAAGGAGTTGATCCGGTCGATCATCGAGCGGATCATCCCGAACTTGTACTTGGTGTGGTGGAACACGATGCGAGGCAGCTCGCGGTGGTCGCGTTCTTGGTCGAGCGCATCGCGCTGGATGATCTCGCCGGTCTTGACCAGGATCGAGAACTCGTCGTTGAGAATCTGCACTTGTTCATCGGTGATTTTGTGCTTGATGCGGATGACCAGGTTCTCGCGGACATACCGCGAGGAGTGGTACACGCTGTAGAAATTGATAACATGGTCCGCCGCGTCTTGGGCATCCTTGGCCATGTAGTACAGGCTGAAATCTTCGGGGCTGATCCACCCGCGTGCTTCGAGTTGGTTGTGCACAAAGGAGTTGAGCCCCTCCCAGTAGGATTCGCCCTCGCCGGTGGTCTGTCCTTCGACAAATACGATCGGCAACATCGAGGCCTTGCCCGTCTGCACGAGGGTCAGCGTCTCGAAGGTCTCGTCGAGCGTGCCGAACCCGCCGGGGAAGCACACAATCGCCTCGGCCTGCGAGAGGAACATGAGCTTGCGGGTGAAGAAATACCGGAAGTTGATGAGTTTTTCATCGCCCTTAATAAAGGTATTGGCGCTGGTCTCGAAGGGGAGCTGGATCGCGACGCCGAAGCTCGCCTCGCGCCCGGGTCCCTCGTGACCGGCTTTCATGATCCCGTCGCCCGCGCCGGTGATCGACATCCACCCGGCCTCAGCCATCAACCTTGAAAACACAACCGCCTCGAGGTAATCGGGGTGATCCTCCGGCGTCCGCGCGGAACCAAAGATTGTCACCTTGTGCGGCTCGCTGTACTCGCCGAACACACGGTACGCATAGCGGAGTTCCTTCATCGTCGCGGTCATCAGCTTGAGCTCGCCCGTGTCGCGTCCGTCGGGGATCAGCTTGAGGGCTGCGGTCATCAGGTCGCGGACCAGCTTGGCGTTGTAGCTCTCGGCTTCGCCGGCGACCATTTCGAGCAACTCGATCAGACGGTCCTGCACCTCGCCATCATCGGCGCGACGAACGGTCGCGTCCTCGGCTTCGATCGCGCTCTCGTTGAGCGGCTGGGTGCTTGCGGGTGGATTGAGTTCAACCCGGTTGTGTTCTTTGTCCATAGTATTCTTTCCTATCTCTACCCTTTGCACCAACCGAACACGCGGTCTGTTGGCGCACCAAATCAGTTGTCTGATGAATCTTCATTCACCCATTGCCCCCAAGGCTCATCCAACGGCGTCGACTCGTGCACGACCCCAGCGGTTGGGTTCTTGGCTTTGGACCGTGACGCATCGACGCTCTGTTCCACCTCGCGGAGTCGGCGTTGATGATCGGTCTCCGAACGACCCAGCAGGGCACTGAACACCCGCTTGGTCGATCCGAACTGGTCCACACTGTAGGTCGGGTTTCCCGGCGTGCCCGTCACCTTGGTCGTAATCAACTCATCACGCAACCCCTCAAAGATCGTGCTCAGCACCGGGATTCGGCTCAAAGAACGGGATCTGAACCGCAGATCCATCGTTTTATCCACCCAATCCATCGTGCCGTACCCCAGAATCTCGATGGATTTCGATGACGCGCTGATTCGCTCGAACGCCAGGGTGTTGCCATCTATATAGAACTCGCCCTCCGCCTCTTGGAGCTTGGAGCCCACCGGGAGCCTGAGATTGCTCGCCTCGATGACATTGATGATCCCGGGCAACGCCACCACTGATCCGCCTGAGACCTGCGCAAACCCGCGCCCGGCGCGGTTCTCTGGCTCGCCCACGATACCCGACATCGAGAGGTCGGCCAAGATCACGCCGCGGGAAAAATCGTCGTCTACATCCCAAGCCGAGAGCACCGATTCCTCGCCGGGCATCGGCGGACCCTCGAGCCCGCCGGCGGGCAGCAGCAGGTCATTGAACATCGGCGTAGCCCGCACGCCCGAGCTGTGCAGATCCGCCCAGAACCGCGAGCGTCCATCATCGGTCGGGTGGATCTGTGCGCTGCCCGCGACCCGTCCGCCGTGCATCGACGCGTTGATTTCTGGGATCAGCACCACGCCGGGGCGTGAGGCATCGCCGATGATCTGCACACGCCCATCAAGCATCCGCAACGAACCAGCGCGTAAACGATCCGCCCTCAGCCCGATCTCGTACCCGACATTCCCGTCCTTGCCCGCGGCGACAAACTCCATCGTGCCATCAAACTCGGTGATGGGCATCCCAATGGTCGCGTACCCGCCGACGATCTCTGCCTCGCCGGTGACATTAAAATCAATCTGCCCGGACCCGATGCCGTCGGCGACGAGTTTTAGCCCCGTGATATCAACCGCACCCGTTGAGCCGAGTTCAAGGCTCTCGACCACCCGATCAAGGACCGCCGGCATCACCGCCCGCAAGGGCGAATCAAGCACGCCACCCATCGCATCAACCGTCAGATCAACCCCGAGTCCGGAATCATTGATCGCCCAATCGCCGTCCACCCGCATCGAGTACCCATCGCCAACCCCATGGATTTCATCGATGGTTCCTTCGGTCCCTTCGAAGCGGACCACGCCGGTCATCTCTGGGAACTCCACCGCTCGTTCATTCATCGTAAACAGCAGGCTACGGGGCTCGAAGCGTCCGTTGAGCGCGAATGGGGGCATCACAATCGCACCATCAACGCCACGATCAATCAGCCCGACACTTCTTGGTGTCACCTGGACGGAGAGATCGAACACGCCATCGATCTGGTAATCCCTGATGACATCGACCCGCTCTTCACCAGCACCGCGTGCGACGATCGCGCGGACCAGCCCGGACCCAAGACGACCCTGTGCATAATGGACATCGAGCACATCATCGCTGCGTGGTTCGTAGTAGCGTTGCCCGCGTGCGAGCGAGAGTTCGCCGTTGAGTGTCAGCACGCCCGCATCGACGCCATCAACTTCCAGCGGGACACGGAACCCATCAAGAGCAATCCGCGGCAGCACGCCAAGATTAAGCGTCGCGCGTCCATACGACGCACCCGCACGGTACCGTTGCCCGCCCAGATCAAGCGCAAGGTGCTCGATGTGATCGAGCACCAAGGTCGTGCTGGCGTACCCGCCCACATGCCCCTCGATCGTCGATTGCACCGCCAGCACCCCGTCGGGGTTGGTCCGCGAACGCCACGCGCTCATCTCTCGGGCGATGGTCGGCGAAACAACCGCGACCGCGTGCTCGAGCGGCATCGCAAGATCAAGCCCGTCGGCCCGTGCGTTGACATACATCCGCGGGCCCGGCGCGGGCGGGCCATAGTCCATGGGCAGCAACCCGCCCTGGCGACGCACGCCGCCCAGCCCGCCGGTCTTGGCGGGCAAGGTGAGTTGGGTCAGCACATGAATCTGTGTCGGCGCAAGCGGCTGATCGGGAGCGTACAACTGCCCCTCAAGATCAACGATAATTAGCTCTTCGGTGAGGTAGATCGTCCCGAGGATCTCGTCCATCGCGATCGGATCGATCGTCAGATCGGTGCTCGACGGGTACAACTCGGGCATCGGCATTGGGCGGGCGGTGCCGCCGGTGATCAACGCCTCGACATCGTAGCCGAGCTGATTATTCGAGCGTGGCCCGATCTCTGCATCGCACTCGACGGTGCCTTCGAGGCGCAATCGATCGAGGATTCTTCGCAGGGTCACCGCGTCGGGGTCGTC
>JAESUL010000268.1 GCA_016763115.1 Phycisphaerales bacterium
ATTGCAAACGCAACGACAGCCTACGTTAATATGTATTTGCCCTGTGTCGCAGTTCTATCTAACCAAATAGACAACGATATTCAAACACGATATCGAATGGAAAAATGGACGGTGATAACTGGAACTATTGGGGAAAATAACGACCTCCGTTCAATCTATGATTTCATGCGAGAGATTGTTGGGTATGATCTAGCGGCATTTTTTGAACGTAACTCTGATATTTTACGCGAAGAAATGGACAGTGTTCTTCGCTCTCTATTGGAGATAAAGAACTAATGTCCGTAGCCGCACTTTTAAAACAACGCTCCGATTACACCCATAAATACAACATCACTTCTGGTCGGCATGGGTGGCTTCGCTTAACACCCGCATATTCAGTAAAAGTCGTCGAGGAAATTCTGGCTCTATATCCAGATGCAACCCGAGTGCTCGATCCATTTTGTGGAACAGGCACGACTGCGCTCTGTTCTATCAATCGAAAGATTTCTGCGGCCACTACAGATATCAACCCTTTTTTGATTTGGTTCACAGTCGCCAAGACCCGCAACTATTCTAAAACATCGATTGAGGTAACGCGTAACGCGTGCAGTCAAATTCTTAAAGGTCTTGGCCACGAATTTCCTGTAGCACCACCCCCGCCAATACACAAAATTGAGCGATGGTGGTCAGAAACATCTTTGAAATTTCTGTGTGAAATCAAAGGTGCTATTAATACCATTCCTCTAAACGATGAAGATTGCCGAGACTTGTTAAACATCGCATTTTGTAGGACTCTAATTAAGCTCTCTAATGCCGCATTCAACCACCAGTCCATGTCATTCAAAGATGGAAATGAAGAACTTGATCTTGAAATTGATCGAGACGCTATTTTTACATGCGACCTAGAGCATGTCTTAGCAAGCGCTGGTGAATTGATCAGCGGAACTGCTAATATCCATTTGCACGATGCACGCAAACTAGACCCTCAAACTCTAGGCACGTTTGATCTAGTTATTACATCTCCCCCATACGCAAACAGAATGTCCTATATTAGAGAACTTCGACCATACATGTATTGGCTTGGATACCTCAAAGAGGCGCGTGAGGCGGGGGAGTTAGATTGGCAGGCCATTGGCGGAACATGGGGCATTGCGACCAGCCGCCTCAATGATTGGACTGCTTGTAAAGATTATACGAATGAACACCTGTCAGATGTCGTTTTAACAATCTCGCAAGCTGAAAACAAACATGCAGAAACACTATCTCGGTACGTGCACAAATATTGCGAAGATATTTACGCACACCTAGTTTCTCTTACTACGACATTGAACAAAGGTGCTAAAGTTCATTACATAATTGGCAATTCTACTTTCTACGGAAACCTCGTGAAAGTAGAAGAAATATACGCAGACATGATGCGTGAAGTCGGATTTGTGGATATAAATATCCGTGCTATTCGAAAAAGAAACTCGAAAAAAGAATTAGTGGAATTCGATGTTTCTGCAACTTGGCAGTAACCACAAAACCACATTTGTGTATTTGTGGCTTAATCATCAACGCTGCGTTTTCTGACCCTGCCACGGCGTTTACGCTTGCCCTTGGCCGCTTTGTTGAATCCTGATCGCTCGGAGCCTCTGGATGGCTCCTGAGTGGCCTTACGCTCCTTCTTGATGGTTTCCATTCTGCGGATAACATTGGACACCCTAGAACGCTCTGCTTTGCGGCTCTGCCACTTCTGACGCAATGTCTGCTTATCCTCGGCCTGCTCGGCCTTCAAATCATTGCGCTTTGCATTAAATCGCTGACGGTGCGTCTTATAGGCCTTCTGTTGGTCTTTCTTCACCTTAGCAATGGCCGCGCCTATTTCGGCGCTCTGACCTGCATTGAGATTACGCCATTGCGACCTGTGAAGCCTGTCCAAGGCATCTTTTCGGGCAACCGAACTGGTCAAAAAATTAAACAATGATGTTTTTTCGCCGCCATCTTCACTCACCAATGACTTTGACAGCTTTATAGCCGCAACCGCATTTTCCAACTTGCCTAAAATGCGTTTCTCGCGGTGCTCAAAATCTTTGGTTTCCTGCCATTGCTGTTTGCCAAGCTGAGAGCGTAACGGCTTAAATTGTGCCTTCACATCTGCGGCCGCTTTCTGAAACGGGGTGGGGGAGCCAGCAGACTTTCTGCCGGCGATTTTAGCCTTGCCCTTGGCATACCAGCTTGAAAGGTTTTTCCAAGCTTTGGAATGGCGCAAGTGCATGGCCTCGCCATCCTTGGCAAGGGCTGAATCTTTCGCCTTTTGCTCACTCACAATCTTAACTGTGTCATTGTCATTGTCATGACCAAGAGCCTGCGCCTGGTCATGACGGTGATAGGCGGTATCTTTTTCTGCGGAAAAAACTTCGCCCAGATCGCGGCGTTTCCAGTTTTCAACCCGCTTGTCACAAAAAACTTGGCCGCGCTCCTGCTCATAGGTCATTGCCCACTTGGAAAGCTTTTTCTGATAGTTCCACAGATCGAGCATTTTCCCATTTTCCGTGTTCACGCGATTTATCACGATATGAACATGGGGGTGGTCAGTGTCATTATGAGCGATGATGGCCGCTTGGTGGCCGTCTGCTCCTAGCGCCTTGATGCTCTGATCGGCGGCGCGGAGCATTTCATCCTTGCTCAATCCATCCTTTTCATCGGGATGCCAAGCAAGGGAATAATGAAAAACCACCTGATCTGATTTATTGCCTGCAACGCTCGCCCCAGCCTCGCGCTTTAGTGCGTCCTGCTGCCTAGCTGTTGCAGTCATAATGGATGATGCAATATGCGGGTTATCAGTCGCAAGATTGCGATATTCCATCCACTCAACGCGCTCAGATGTAAGGCGCATTCCTTCACCCTCTGCACGTTTGTCATGGGTGTAATAAAGGAATGCCCCCTTAAAGCTGGTGCCAGTCGCACGGCCTCCCTTTGACGCTTTAGGTGTCATAGGATGCCCCGACTTTGGCAATCGCCGCTTTGAGTTCGTCCAGAACATCGGCAATGTCGTTGGGAACGCCATTACCAAAGTTCAGCCCCTTTACAATCTGGTGCAGGTTCACACCGCAGCGATTGAGTTCAAACAGCATCTTGTCCTCAAGAGGCGTTTGACGGGCTGTAACTTTGCGCCGTGTGAGGACGCTACGGACATAGGCAGAAACGGGAAGGCCTGCGGTAGCGGCCTGCGTTTCGATAAACGACATTTCAACGGGATTAACGCGGATAGAGGGCAGGGCAAGGGTTCTTGCTTCTCCCTCTGGCTTGGCTGGCCTGCCGCGTTTTTTCCGTGTCGTTTTCATGTCCGTTGTCGATTTGTGATCGACCCTTAAGCTGGTTTGAAGGGGTGGCGCTAGACCCCTCACAAGATTTAATGCAGCGCATTAAACCATCTTGTTATTCTTTTCATAACACTTACTTCATTTCTCACAATTATGCAAATTGAACTCTAAGCCAACCACAAAACCGCCGCGCCTGTCTGACACTATTATGCACCTGATAGCTCTCACCACACGGCACACCGAACGGGATTCGAACCCGTATCTCTCACTCAGTCACAATGATGCTCTATCCGTTAAGCTATCGGTGCGGGTGTGAAAATTCAGACAGGCGCGGCTCGGTCAAGGCCTTGGCGTAGCTTGCCCTGACCGCAAAATATTGATATTATCAGCCACCACTTAGTCACAGTGATTGGGCGTGGTTCTAGCGAACTGCGCCCTTTGCTTTTTGGGTGCTCTGGTTCACCAAAAGCAACCCGTTGCAGGTTATCGGCTCCACAACGCATGTCTAAAATTCCATAGCCCATGACAGCGTGATTACAACGGCATTGCCGTGCTTCACTACGTTGCGCCCCGAAAGGGGTGTAATCCCTTCTTTTCATAGGCTAATGTCATGTCATGCGAAGGTGGCTCCGAAAGCAACGGCGAGAGGTTTTCTATTGGGTGTGGATGAACTACAGGGATTTGCAGATAACTCTATTCTCAAATCCGACTTTGAAGCACGGGCAGGGTCTTTTCTTCTTGGCCGCATACATCCTGACCACGGATTAAACGCCTCTGCGGGAATATCCGATGATCGCCACCTTTTTATCATGGCTGGCTCACGGGCAGGAAAAGGCACATCCATGCTCATCCCGAATTTACTTCAATGGCAAGGCGGGGTGTTCTGCATCGACCCCAAAGGGGAGAATGCCTCCGTCACTGCCATGCGCCGTGG
>JAESUL010000022.1 GCA_016763115.1 Phycisphaerales bacterium
GGGTGCCTGTAGACTCATGGTATCTTGTATGGTGGGTAGAAAGGCTTTATCTATTATGAAAGCAACAGTTGTCAGTAGAAATCTTGGGGCGAAGCGTGGATTCACCTTGGTGGATCTTGCCGCCGTCCTTGCGGTGAGTATCTCCATCGCAGCCCTCGCCGGCCCGACGATGAGGTCCGCGCAGTTGCACGCCAAGCAAAGCGTGAGTGTCCTCAACCTCGGCAGGATCGGGGCGTTGTCGGGGATGTACGCCCTCGACAATGGCGGACGCATTCCAACCTACACCTGGCGCGGCCCGGGGAAGAGTGGCGAGCGCGTGCAATACACCTTGCCCAATGGGCGGGTGAAAACAATGACGAACGATCAAAATGCCGCGTCGTGGCAGAACACCGCGATTATCATGGGAGCAACAGGGCGGTTTGAGGGTCCGTTCAAAGTGCTGAACATGACCAATCGCCTGTCCCATCGTCGATTTGTGCATCTGGTGCTCTGGGACTACATGGGCCCGCAGCGTGATATCAGCCTGTTTGCCGACCCATCCGATAGGAACCTGGTCGGATGGCAGAATAACCCGCTCGATTACGCGTTTTCAGGATCGGGTCTGCCATATTCAGAGGGGAGTCCACCGGCAGGGTATGAATCCGACAGTTCGATGAGTACAGGAAATATGCGCATGCGGTGGGCATTTGCATCGAGCTATATGTCCACGACCTCGGCGTATCTCGAAGCCGTCCCAAATGGTGCCTTCCTCCCGATCGCTTCAACACCGCATTTGTTTGTTGGAAACCCTGCCGCCGGGCGGGACCAACTTCATAATGGTCGGTTCGTGCAAGAGGTGCTTTTCCCATCGAGCAAGGTCTATTTTTACGAAGGGTTTGATCGTTCGTTGGCCAGCAACCCCTACTTTGCGTACGACTTTGCTGCTCCCAACAAGCTGATGTTTGACGGGTCAATCAATACCCAGATTTCGGGTGAATCCAGGTCTTCGGTGTCTCCCAACTTTGCACCGGTTCAGAGCTACAAGCAGATTGTGTCCGAAGGCACCTCTCTGTGGCGTGGGCAATATGTCCCCTATGACACCTTCCCGATCCCGGTCGGTGGGCTTGGCGACAACACGGAACTCGATTTCCGGTACCGCTGGACCTATCGCGGGCTTTCAGGCATTGATTACACCGTCAAATAGCGGTTTGAAGCGCCAGAAGCCCCTGAAGCCAAGAATTTGAGTTTAATTTCCAAACACACGCCGAACGGCGTGTGTTTGTTTGGTATACTGTCGGCATGGTCCCCAAGATCCACAGCTTCATCCTGCAAGGCGTTGATGCTTCGCCATGTGAAATCGAGGTCGATCTCGATGATGCCCAACTCCAGCGTGAGTTGATCGTCGGGCTGCCCGACGCAGCGGTGCGTGAATCGCTCGAGCGGGTGCGGGCGGCGATTGGCAACGCCGGGTACCCGATGCCTCAGGGTCGGACGCTGATCAACCTTGCCCCGGCTGATGTTCGTAAAGAAGGCCCGATGTACGACCTGCCGATGGCGGTGGGGCTGCTGGTCGCCCAGGGGGTGATTCATCATCGCGCACCGGTGGGGATACCAAACGCTGGTGGTGATTTGTGCGAGGATGAATCGGTGGGGCTTGATCCTCGGCGGGCGTTGTTCGCCGGCGAGCTCGCGCTCGATGGGCGGGTGCGTCCGATCAGGGGCGCGATCGCGATGGCGGACCTTGCGCGGACGATGGGGCTCGATGCGGTGGTGGTGCCGATCGACAACGCGCCCGAAGCCTCGGTGGTGGGGGGCGTTCGGGTGTTTGGGGTATCGACCTTGGCCGAGGTGGTGGGGTTGCTGAATGGCGATTTGCCATTGGAGCCTCATCCGCCGGTGGATGTCGAATCGTTGTTGGCGACGGGGACCGCGCCGATCGATTTTGCCGAGATCAAGGGGCAAGAATCGGTCAAGCGTGCGTTCGTGATTGCAGCAGCGGGCGGGCACAATATCGTGATGCTCGGGCCTGCGGGCACGGGAAAAACGATGATGGCCAAGGCCTTGCCGGGGATTATGCCGCCGTTGACCGTTGAGCAGGCGATCGAGGTGACGCGGATCTATTCGAGTGCGGGCGAGCTTGATTCCAAGTCGGGGTTGATCTCGGTCCGCCCGGTGCGATCGCCTCACCATACGGCGAGCAGCCCGGCGATCGTGGGTGGTGGGGTGGTGCCGAGGGCTGGCGAGATTTCATTGGCCCATCATGGCATTTTGTTTCTCGATGAGCTGCCCGAGTTTTCGCGTCCGGTTCTTGAGACCCTGCGCCAGCCGCTCGAAGACCATGTGGTGACCATCGCGCGTGCGCACGGATCGGTGAAGTTCCCGGCATCCTTTATGTTCGTCGCAGCGATGAACCCGACGCCCCGCGGCGATGTCGCGCCCGGCGAGGTCGGGCAGCGTGAGATGGATCGGTACTTGTCGCGGATCTCGGGCCCGTTGCTCGATCGGGTGGACCTGCATGTCGAAGCGCCGGCGGTACCTTGGCGCGAGTTATCCGAGGGCAAGACCGGGACAAGCACGGCGATGATGCGCGAGCAGGTTCTTCGGGCGCGGGCGTTTTCCAAGCCCAGGCAAGGCGACAAACCCAACGCGCGGTTGTCTGGGCGCGAACTCGATGTGATGATGGTGCTCGACGATGCTTCCAAGATCCTGATCGAGCAGGCGATGGTGCAGCTCGGGCTCAGCGCGCGGGCGTACGACAAGATTCGGCGTGTGGCGCGGACCATTGCGGATATCCAGGGGGTGGAATCGGTCCGGGCCGAGCATATTGCCGAAGCGGTGCAGTACCGGTTGCTCGATCGGCGGGTGTAGTTGGGGTGTGGGTGAGAATACCCCGCGTGCCAAGATCGGCTATCGTACGCCTTCACAGAAATCGAATCTGAGGGCAGGGCGGACGGAGGTCGGATGAAACACGCGATTGGTATTGGTAGTGGGATTGGAATCGGGCTCGTTGTGGCGAGCGTTCTTTTTGGCGGATGCTCGGCGAGCGCGACAGGTGGGGCACGCGGGGGCAAGCTCGGCGAAGCAATCAAGGTCGGCGCGGTTGACGAAGGGTTCAGACGCGGTGGAGGGTCGGGCGAGCCTTCGATCTTTGCACCCATTGATTACCCGACCGCCAATGACCAGCGTCTGGGGTCCGGTGCTCCGGGTCCGGATTATTGGCAGCAGCGTGCGGATTACGACATCGATGTTTCGCTTGATACGGAGAATGAATCGTTGCAGGTCACGATGCGTGTACGGTACTCGAACAACTCGCCACACGAACTCGATTACCTCTGGTTGCAGCTTGAGCAGAACCTGTTCACGACCACTTCTGATGGTTCGCTCTCGCGTACGCCCGGCGGGGTGATGAAGGTCCTCGAAGATGATTTTGACGGCGGGTACAAGGTTTCGAGCCTCACCTCGGGGGGGCAGTCGCTGGAGATGAAGGTCTATGACACGCTTGGGCGGGTGACGCTGGAGAATCCGATTGCGCCTCATTCGACCTTTGAGTTCGAGATGAGCTACGAGTTTGCGATCCCGCCTCACCTGCGTCGGATGGGCGTGGAGACGGTTGAGGATGGTAAGATTTTCGAGATGGCGCAATGGTTCCCGCTTGTGTGCATGTACGACGATGTCAACGGGTGGAACACGATGCCGTATCTTGGCAGCGGCGAGTTCTATGCGAGTTATGGTTCGTACGATGTTGCGATCTCGGTGCCCGATACCTATGTTGTTGCTGGTTCGGGCGAGTTGATGAATCCGGGCGAGGTGCTCAGCGCCGAGCGCCGGGCGAGGCTCGCTGAGGCAATGAACTCTGATGAACCGGTCTGGATCATCACCCCCGAAGAAGCGGGCCAAGCAATCCCCGGTGCAACCGGCGCCACGAGCACTTGGCGTTTTCGTATTGACAATGCACGCACCTTCGCGTTCGCAGCGTCCGATGCGTTCATCTGGGATGCGTGCGCCGGACGGATCACCGACACCAACGGGATGCCCAAGACCATCCTTTGTCAGTCGTTGTATCCCAAAGAAGCAACCGCGTGGTTGAGCACTGATGAGGACGGCGGGTCGTCGCGGGCGGTGAAACATTCTATCGAGTTTTATTCTGAGTTTCTCTACCCGTACCAATACCCGGTGATGTCCAACATCAATGGTCCTGAAGGCGGGATGGAATATCCCGGAATTATTTTCTGTGGTGGGCGCACCAGTTCCAAGGGTATGCTCGGCGTGACCGATCACGAGGTCGGGCATTCGTGGTTCCCGATGTTCATCGGTTCGGATGAGCGCCGATACATGTGGCAGGATGAGGGGTTCACTACCTTTATTGGTCTCTATTCGCGGGCGAAGTGGTTTGATGAAGAGCCGGACATCAAACGCGGGCTCAAGCAGATTGCTCAGATCGCCGGGGCGATTCATCAGCAGCCGATTATGACCGCGCCGGACAAGAACTGGCCGCGTTGGGTTGGGAGGCTGCAGTACCGCAAGGCCGGGCTTGGGCTCTATATTCTTCGCGAGTTTATCCTCGGGCAAGAGCGGTTTGATGATGCGTTTGCGACCTACATCAATCGGTGGATGTTCAAGCATCCTCAGCCAAGCGATTTTTTTCGTTCGATGAGCGATTCGGCGGGGGTTGATCTCGATTGGTTCTGGCGTGGATGGTTTATGGAACCGGCAACGCTCGATCAGGCGATTTCCAAGGTGACCCATGTTGATGGCGGGGCGGTGGTTGCGATCGAGAACCGTGGCGAGATGGTTATGCCCGTGGAGATGCTCGTCGAGTACAAAGACGGATCAACCGAGCGGGTGAAGCTGCCGATCGAGATCTGGCACACGACGGATCGTTGGCGTGCGGTTGTTCGCACGGATGGGCGGACCATCCGGCGCATTGAGATCGATCCGGATCACATTCTTCCCGATACCAATCGACGGAACAATACCTGGAACTAGGCCGTGTCTGACGGCTCGTTGTTCAATCAAACTCGGGTGCCACTACTCGCCCGAAGGGCGCAGTAGTGCTGTAAATATCAAAGACGAAGACACTACTGCGCCGGGGACGGCGAGTAGTGGTACCCAAGAAGAGTGTTTGAGAGTTGTCAGGCACGACCTCATCGTGTGGGCTGATTTGGTTACGCGAAGAGCATGGCGCCGA
>JAESUL010000269.1 GCA_016763115.1 Phycisphaerales bacterium
GTTGAGGTGACCAAGAAGACCTCTGAGAAGAGCCTGCTTTCCCCGCGTCCCCGCAAGGGTGGGCGTAACCATCAGGGTAAGATCACCGTTCGTGGTCGTGGTGGAGGTGCCAAGCGCATGTACCGCCAGGTCGACTTCAAGCGTCGCAGCGTCGAAGGCGTCGTTGGCAAAGTGCTCGGGATTGAGTACGACCCCAACCGCTCGTGCCACATCGCTCTGATTGAATACGCCGACGGCATGAAGCGGTACATTCTTGCTCCCAACGGCTTGACCGATGGCGATGAGATCGTGACCAACTCTACCGAATCGGTCGAGCCCAATGTCGGCAACTGCATGTCGCTGAGGTTCATCCCAACGGGTATGAATGTTCACAACATCGAGTTGCTTCCCGGCACCGGCGGCAAGATCTGTCGCTCGGCGGGGACATCGGCTCGGTTGACGAATAAAGAAGGCAAGCACGCCACTTTGGTGATGTCTTCGGGCGAAACCCGTCGCGTGCTGATTGATTGCCGGGCGACGATCGGTGTGGTCGGGAACTCTGACCACCAGAACCGTCGTTTGGGCAAGGCCGGTCTGAGCCGCCACCTTGGGCGTCGTCCCAAGACCCGTGGTGTGGCGATGAGTCATCATGCTCACCCGATGGGTGGTGGTGATGGTCGGAGTAAGGGTGGTCGTGCACCATCGAATAAGTCTGGTACGCTGGCAAAGGGCGGCGGCACACGCAACCGCAAGAAGCCATCGCAGGATCTGATCCTTCGTCGTCGCAAGAGCAAGCGCTACGGGCAGTTGAAATAAGCATCTGGAGGTACCCTCATGGGTCGCAGTCTGAAAAAAGGTCCGTATGTCGACGAGAAGCTCTTCCTCAAGGTAGAGAAGCAGCGCGAGGCGGGCACCAACAATCCGATCAAGACCTGGGCCCGTGCGTGCACGATCGTTCCCGAGTTTGTAGGGTTCAAGTTCCTGATTCACAACGGGCGTTCATTCCCCGAGGTGTACATCACGGAAGATATGGTTGGTCTTAAGCTTGGTGAGTTCGCGCTGACGCGTACTTTCCGGGGGCATACGAACAAGAAGGAAGGCCTGAAGTCCGGTCGCTAAAACCGGTCCAGTCAGGAAGGAATACACAGTGAAACTTCGATCTGAAGAACTGAAAAAACGAGCAGCCGAATCGGGCGTGAGCGTCGAGCAACTCGCCGATGCGATCAAGCGTGACGGCATGAAGAGCGACAAGGCTCTTGCTGCGGTCAACAACTGGATCGGTGGTCGTGACCATCCCCGTTGTCGTCGCGTCGACATCGAAGCGCTTGGCGCTGCGGTCGGATGCCTGCCCAAGGACATCGCCAAGTTTACCTCTGCGGTCAACCACACCCGTGGCAGCCAGAAGAAGGCCAAGCTTGTCGCCGACCTGGTGCGTGGCAAAGATTGCCTCGAAGCGACCAACATGCTCGCGTTCAACACCAAGCGTGCAGCGGTTCACTTCAAGAAGTGCATCGAAACGGCCGTCGCGGACGCCGAGCAGCTCGGTGCTGATTCAAGCACGCTGTTTGTGTCCGAGGTAAGCGTTGACCGCGGGATGCACATCAAGCGGTTCCGTCCAAAGGACCGTGGTCGTGCTCACCCGATTCTCAAAAGAACATGCAACATCACCGTGTCTGTGCAGGAGCGTAGCTAATGGGTCAGAAAACACATCCATTCGGTTTCCGGCTTGGTATTACCGAAGCGCACATCTCGCGTTGGTATGCCCCCAAGGCGTTGTACGGCGAACTGCTCGTTGAAGACGAGAAGATCCGCCAGTACCTCGACAACCGGCTTAACCGTGTCCCCCCAAACGCGATGGTCGCCGAAATTCAGATCGAGCGTACTCGTGAAGAACTCAAGATCATCCTTCGTACCGCCCGTCCGGGTTTGGTCATCGGCCCCAAGGGCGCCGAGGTCGACCGGATGACCGAAGAGTTGCAGTACATGACCGGGCGAAAAGTGTCGATCTCGATCATCGAGATCCGCGAACCCGACATGGACGCCCAGTTGGTCGCGGAGAATGTTGCCGAGGCACTCAAGAAGCGTGGTGGTTTCCGCCGCGTGGTCAAGATGAAGACCGAGGCCGTGATGGCTGCGGGTGCACTTGGCGTGAAGATTCAGATTTCCGGTCGCCTCGGCGGTGCGGAGATGAGCCGCAAGTTGGATGCCCGTCTTGGTGCGTTGCCATTGTCAACGCTTCAAGCGAACATCAACTACGGATTCGCCGAGAGTCACACGACCTACGGCATTATTGGTGTGAAAGCGTGGATCTACAAGGGTCCATACTCGAGCGAAGTTGATGAGAACCAGTCCAAAGCCGCCGGTGCCCAGGCCCGTGCGCGTGGTCGTCGCTAAAAAGGAAGGTGAATAGATATGCCTCCATATAAGATACCCAAGCGTGTCAAGCATCGCAAAGAGTTCCGTCGTGTGCGTGATCGCAAAGCGACCAAGGGCAACTATGTTGCGTTCGGCGAGTTCGGGCTCCAAGCCCTCGAGCCGATCTGGTTGAAGAGCAACTGTATCGAAGCGGGTCGTGTTGCGTGTCAGCACTACCTCAAGCGTGAAGGCAAGCTTTTCATCCGCGTGTTCCCCGACAAACCGATTTCCAAGAAGCCCTTGGAAACGCGGATGGGTAAGGGCAAGGCGGATGTGGATTACTGGGCAGCAAGGGTCCGCCCGGGCACGATCCTGTTCGAGCTTGCCGGTGTGAGTGAAGCAAGGGCGCGTGGTGCCTTCTTCCGTGTAGCAATGAAGATGCCGGTCAAGTGCCGAATGGTCGGCCGTCGGGTCAAGGCTTAAGGAGCGTGTGATGACAGGTACAGAAGTCAGAGCACTGAAGGACGAAGAGATCAGCACGGAACTTTCAAGGTTGCGTGGCAAGATTTTCGGCCTGAAGAACAAAAGTGTGAGCGAGAAGATCGAAGATATTTCTCAGTTCAGCAAGATCCGCAAAGATATCGCCCGGTTGTTGACCGAGCAGACCGCACGGGCGAGTGCCTGAGCAGGAGTTTGATCAGATGAGCGAAACCAAAGTCAGTGGTGCAAAGATCGGTATCGTCGAGAGCGACTCGCGGGATAAGACCCGCAAGGTTGTGATCAAGTATCGCACCAAGCACCCCAAGTATGGCAAATATGTGAGCAAGCGGACAGTCCTGCATGTTCATGATGAAAAGAACGAATCGCACAACGGCGATGTAGTCGAGGTGGCCCAGTGCCGCCCCGTCAGCAAAACCAAGAGCTGGAAGCTCATGCGGGTCGTCGAGAAACGCAGCGTATAAACGAATTGTACTCCGGTCGGCGCATCGAGCGTCGCCCAGATGAAAGAGCAAGTTATGCTTCAGCAAGAATCAAGATGCGAAGTCGCAGACAACTCGGGCGGGAAGATTGCGTATGTAATCCGCGTTTATGGCGGGTCGACCGGGCGTGGTCAGTACACGCGCAAGACCGCGGGGATCGGCGACAAGGTGCTCGTGAGCATCAAGAAGGCGCTCCCGGGCTCGGATATCAAGACCGGCGAGAAGTACAA
>JAESUL010000270.1 GCA_016763115.1 Phycisphaerales bacterium
CCTCTCGCTTAGCCGATCCGTCCAGAAAAAATCACCGAAACTATCGTGTCAACATCTGAATCCGCCGGGACCTTCTCGCAGGCGATCGTGACCTTGCGTTCCGCTTCGCTTCGTTGCTCGCCAAGCGCCATCAACGCCGCGACCGCTTCACCGGCGGCCCCGCCCATCGCGCGCGATTCAACGATGCTTGATGCGCCGCTTGGCCTGCTCATGATCGCGTCGCCGACGAACTGTTCGACCTTGCCCGAGAGCTGCGCCAGGATCGTCTCGGCCAACCGCTTGCCGATCTCGGGGAGTTTGATCAGCGCCTTGGTGTCCTTGGAGACAATGGCCGCCGCGATGGCTGAGGGCGGCTCGATCATCGCGCGGAGGGCCTTCTTGTTGCCCACGCCCTTGGCGGTTGTGAAGACATGAAAGAATGCACGGTCGCTCGCCGAGCCAAACCCGATGACCCGGGGCACAAAGCTGGTGCCCTGCCCCTGTGATTCGAGGTAGACCACCGTGTGCAGCGTGATCGTTTGTCCGATCTTTGCCATCGGGGTGTCGGCGAGGTACCTAGGCAAGAGGATCTCGATCGCGATTGATCCGGGCATCGCGAGCGTGGCGGCCGGGATCGCGTCGTCGCTGATCGATTCGAGTTGGGCACTGATCCGGGTGAGCATGCAAAGAGGATACCCAAGCCGGAGGGGTCCGGTTCATTCGTTGGTGTTCTTCTTGCGCACTTTTGCCCCTCGGATGCGGGGAAACTCCGATCGCTCACCCAAATGGGCCGATAGATTGGGTATGAAGATGCGATCATTCCTCGTCGGCACCCGTGATGCGTGCGCTCTGGCTGCCCGCCAACTCACTTCCCTCGATCAACCCCCGATGATCGTCGGGATCGTGCTGATCGAGAACGAACCGGTCACACAACTCGAAGGTATCGCGGTGGTCGGTGCGGTCGATCGGTTGACGGATCTGTGCGCCAAGCACGAAATCACCCAAGCGATCGTGACCCTCCCGGCAGTGTGCCGAGGCGAGGGGCGGGCGATTAGCGCAGCCCTCCATCGTGCGGGCATCATCGAACGATTCATCCCTCCGATGGACGAACTGCTCGAATCCAAGCCCGCAGCACCAACAAACATCTCGGTCTCGCTAGGCACCCCAAAGATCGACCTGGCCATGCTTGTTGGACGCACCGCCCACTCGATCGACCGCGAAAAGGTCTCCTCGATCATCACCGACAAAGTTATCCTTGTCACCGGCGCGGGCGGGTCGATCGGGTCCGAACTCGTCCGTCAAGTCGCCAGTTTCCGCCCATCGCGGATTGTGCTGATGGAACGGGCAGAGAACGCGTTGTTCGAGATCGACCGCAACCTCTCAGAAATCTACCCGAACCTTGATCGAGTGGCGATCATGCACGATGTGGTTGATCCGGGGCGCACGCTGGCGCACCTCGAACGCCATCGCCCCGATGTTGTCTTTCATGCAGCAGCCCACAAGCATGTGCCCCTGATGGAAGACCATCCCGCCCACGCGGTGACCAATAATATCTTCGGCACCAAGTCCATCGCCGATGCAGCCGTCGCGGTGGGTGCAGATCGTTTCGTGCTTATTTCCTCGGACAAAGCCGTCAATCCGGTCAATGTGATGGGCGCGACCAAACGGTTGGCCGAGCACTACACGCAGGGGCTCGCTTCGATCGCGGGCTCGGGGACGAAACTGTCAATGGTCCGGTTTGGCAATGTACTCGGCTCAGCCTGTTCCGTGCTGACCATCTGGGCCGACCAGATCGCATCGGGTCGCCCGTTGACCGTGACCGACGAGCGGATGACGAGATTTTTCATGACCATCCCCGAAGCGGCGACGCTCGTGCTCCAGGCGGCGGCGATGAGCGGCGAGGCCCACGAAGGCTCAGGCGAGGTCTTCGTCCTCGACATGGGCGAGCCGATCAACATCTTCCAACTCGCCCAACGCTTTATCCGCGCCTGCGGGTTCGAGCCCGTCATCGGGCGACCGGTGGGCAACTCGGTTTCGTCGCGGAGTGTCCCGATTATTTTGTCGGGATCGCGTCCGGGCGAGAAGTTGCACGAGCAGTTGGCGTATGACGCCGAGGAACTGCGAGCGACCGCCCATCCGGGCATTGATGCGCTGGCCAAAGGCGGAGCCTTGTCGCCCGAATCGGTCGAGGAGATGATCCAGGCCTTCGAAGCGGTCCGATCGAGCACTTCGCGACAGGTGATCCTCGAAACGATTGCCAAGTACATCCCAACACTCTCGACCGCTCGAAGAGCCGTCCCGGCAGCGTGAAAGAGGCAAGAATCGCCTTATCTACCCTTCTACGGCAATAAAACCACCCTAATCAGGGTGCTTTGCAGAGGTGGGTTGACTTTCGGTGAGAAGAATGTGACAATTAGAGCCCAGTGATTCCGATGAATGGATGTGGTTGTGTACTAGGCTCTTGCGAGTCGATGTCCCTCTTGGGAAAGGATGCCCGCCGTGATGAAGAATGCGAAGCAGAAGATGATGGTGGAAACAACGCAGCGCCGCGACGAAGCAAACGCGCTACTTCGGACGCTCCTCGATGCCAAAGCGATTTCGGAGAAGAACCTCGTTGCCATCCGTCAGCCTGATCTTATCAAAAAGGTCACCGGCAAGAGCTCGATGGACAACGCCATCGAATCTACACGAAAACTGATTGATTCTTTCAACCGTGTGCTCGATGATCTTCGGCGGAATCTGAGCGCAGAGGATCTGGCATTGCTCGGACCAATTGAATCCCCGGTAGCCTCGCCCTTGGTAGGCTGATATCCTCCGGGCATGACTACTGCCCAAAGCAATCAATCATCTGCACCCATACCGGGCAACGCTGCCGAAGTGGTCTCGGTCGCGTTCAAGCGCCTGGACCCCAACGCGACCATCCCGCAATACCACTCTAATCTTGCGGCAGGAGCGGATCTTACCGCGTGTCTACCTCGTGCTGGGATGGATGAATCGGTCACCATCGCGCCACGCCAGATTGTCAAGATCCCCCTCGGGTTCGCGTGCGCGATTCCAAACGGGTACGAGGGACAGGTCCGCCCGCGGTCGGGGCTCTCAACCAAGCATGGGATCTCGTTGCCCAATGCGCCTGGGACCATCGACGCTGACTATCGCGGCGAGATGTTCATTGCCCTGATCAACCTCTCGGACACACCCTACACCATCACCCATGGCGACCGGATCGCACAACTCGTCATCGCTCCGGTGGTCCGAGCACAGTTTGTTGAAGTATCGGATCTCGATGAGACTCAGCGAGGGTCAAGCGGGTTTGGCTCAACCGGGCTTCGGTGAATCTGGATCGGTGCCCTTTGGTTTCATCGACGCGGCGGCCTGCTCTTCGATCTGTGAACGACGAGCGATCTTGATGGCGTACACGCCGATGTACGATGCGATCAGCAGGGTCAGGGCGTAGATAAACCGTGCCCGGAACTGGCTCATCGCGATGCCCAAGATGCAGAACACGAACCCGAAGCCGTAGAGCGTGAAGACCGCTCCCTTGACGCCAAAGGCACGCTTGAGCATGTGGTGCAGGTGGTCGTCGTCCGCATCGGACATTTTTCTGCCCGCGAGCTTTCGACTGATGATCGCCAGGGCGGTATCGATGATCGGGATCGAGTAGATCACAAGCCCCGCAAACACCAGCCCGGTTTTTCCGGTATCGCCGAGTGACAAGATCATCACGGCCGAGCAATACCCGAGCAGCAACGGCCCGGTATCGCCGAGAAAAATCGACGCGGGGTTGAAGTTGTGGGGCAAGAACCCCAGGCATGCGCCGAGCACCGCGAGCCCGAGAACGATCCGAGGGCCGTCAAAGGCTCCATCATCAGCGACCGCCATCATCAACGCGACCGCGATCAGCCCGACCATCGCGATCGAGGTCACCCCGGTGAGTAGCCCATCGAGCCCATCGATAAAGTTTGAGGCGTTGCACGCGCCGAGCACAAAGATCCCGATGATCGCGGTCCCGACCCAGTAGGTGATGTCAATCGAGAGCACCGAGCCCATACCCATCGGGAGTTCCATCGGCAACGGGATGCTGTAGATCAGATCAGGGTTGTCGAGCAACCGCCCCAGCGTAGGACGCAAAAGCCCGGAAGCGACATTGGTCCCGACTTCGCCGACCGCCAATGCTGCTGCAGCGACGAGTTGCCCGCCGAGTTTGATCCGCGGGGCGATCCCCCCGATGTCGTCGATCAACCCGACAAGCACGATCGAGGTCATCCCGACCGCGATCCAGGGCGACAGCATGGGCTGGTACATGCCATCGACAAGGTGCTCGGTTGGGTAAAAATCAATCAACCCGGATATCTCAGATGCGAAGTACGAATACACAATCCCGGCGAGTATGCCACAGAACACCGCGATCCCGCCGAGGTAGGCGATGGGCATTTTGTGGACCTTGCGGGCTTCGGTTGGGTTGTCCACGATCCCGTTCTGCACCGCGAGTTTGCGGACAATCGGGGTGCAGAGCAGGGTGATGACAAAGGCAATGATGAACACGCCGATGTAGCCTTGCAGGATCGAGAGCGGGCGGGCAGCATCGACCGCGAGGGTATCGAGCAGCGAGGGTGTGCCCTGGACCTGCTCGGTTGCCAATAGCGTAGGAGCAGGAAGATTCCCGATGTTCTCGCCTGGAATCATGAATGAATCGAATGGTTGGGAGCCCGCTTGCATTATGCGTTCTTCTTTGATTGCAGGGTTGTGCCCCGAATAAACGCCGCGATGTCGTGGATGGTTTGTTCGAGGGTGAACGATGGAGCAAAGCCGGTTGATTCGATAATGCGAGAGAGGTCCGGTCGGCGATGGCGAAGATCCTCAAACCCCGCTGGGTAGGCATCGCAGTAGGGGGTGAGCATGATTTCTGATCCGCTCTTGAGTTCGTCGATGACAGCCTGGGCGAGTGCGAGGATCTCGATGGGATGGTCAGACCCGACATTGAACACGCACCCGTGCGCATCGGTGTTGTCCAGGAGTGTGGGCAGCACCGCGACGACATCGCGGGCATCGCAGAAGCACCGGGTCTGCTTTCCGTCGCCGAAGACCCGGATGGGTTTGTTCTCAAGGGCTGCTTGGACAAACCGGGGCAGGACCATGCCGTAGCGTCCGCTCTGCCTTGGGCCGACGGTGTTGAAGAACCGGCAGATCACGGTCGGGAGCCCGCGGGTTTGTGTGTAGGCAAGTGCGAGGTGCTCGTCGATTGCTTTGCAATGGGCGTAGGACCATCGTCCGGTGGTGGTGGGCCCGAGGAGGATGTCGTCGTCCTCAGAAAACACGCTTGCGCCGGGCTTGCCGTAGACCTCGGAGGACGATGCAATTAGGGTCGGCGGGTTGGAGTGGGTGCTGGCGTAGCGGAGCAGTGCGGAGGTCTGCTCGACATTGGTCTCTATGGAACCGATCGGGTCTTGAAGGATCAGATCAACGCCGACGGCAGCGGCAAGGTGGTAGATCCGATCGAACGGGGGTTCGTCCTCGAGTAGTGCAAGGGCATCATCGAGGCTCTTTTCGATGAACCGGATGCCGGAGAGATGGTGCTCGATATTGGCGAGTCGCCCCGTCGAGAGGTTGTCAACCACGGTGATTTCTGACCCATTGGAGGCGAGCAGATCGACAAGGTGCGAGCCGATAAACCCAGCGCCGCCGGTGACCAGCACACGCGGGTTGTGCGCGTCGGGGTTGCTCTTCGGGCGTGATGCCATTCGTGTTTCTCTCCAGCGTGAACCTACGCGGCGGGCTTTGAGGCATCCCCAGAATGGTACGAATGTGAAGTTCGGATGTTCTTACGCATGTACCCGCCCGCGGAGGCCTTGACCGCGTTGACGAGCACGCCGAGGAACTCCGCCCTGCTCTCGTTGAGTTCTCGTGACATCCGGGCAACCTGCCCGCGTTTCTCGCTCA
>JAESUL010000271.1 GCA_016763115.1 Phycisphaerales bacterium
CCCCCCGGGGAACTTGTTCGGCGACCCTGCCCGCCAGTACGACAACTTCGCACGCCAGTACTTTGATCCGACCAATCCGATTGTTGATCCGGGTGTGATCTCGACGAATCGTTTGCGGATCCGCGAGTGGATGGTCAACGCGTTGCCCGGCGAATGGGACCAGAGCACGCCGACACCGTTCGAGCTCTCGCGTGTACGGTTCGAGGATGTGCCGACGCGGTTGATGTACGACGATACCCAGTTCCCCAATACCGATCAGGGCCGGCTCGAGCAGGCGATCGCTGAGGTGAATCAGGAGATGCTCGGGTCATCCGTGTTTCTACCGAGATGCACCGAGTTCATTGTCGAGTGGTCGTTCGGGTTCATCAATGAAAATATCACGGCGACAAACGATTCAGATTTCAAGCAGATGATCTGGTACGGGATTGATCGCCAGGTGGACTCGAACTCCAACGGGATCATCGACGCGGGCGACAAGTTTACCGCAGCGAACTACAACAGAACATTCGGGCGGGTCGGTTCGCCACAAGGACCCGATGAGGTCCTCATTGTGGGACACACGGGCGGGGCGATCCCGGCGGTGAATGTGCCCGAGATTGCGTGCTTTGGGTACTTTGATCCTGACGGGACCGTGGATGTCAGCAACGACAAGGTCTGGCTGTGGCCTCGGTTTGTCCGGATCACCATGAGCATCGCCGATCCGGCGGACCCGACGATTGAAGAGACCTACCAGGTGGTATTTGAGGTTCCTGCGGGGACCAGTTGAGATTTCGGAGATGGGACGCTGCGTGCACCGTGCAGCGATGACGCCGAGCCGAACATGTACATGGTGCAGATCCGCTGCGCGTGCAGCGAGGAGTGAAAGAGTTATGCAGAACAACACACGAGACATCTGGGGCAACGAATCACGAAGAGGATCGGCATTGCTGATCGTCATCGGGACACTCGCGCTGATCGCGGTCTTTGCCGCGATCTACATCACGATCGGGCAGGGCGACCGCAGGGCTGCGGCGACGGTGCGCACGCGCAACGATGCCCAGAATATCGAGAATACGATCGCCAAGTACATCGCCGGCGTGATCGCCGACGATCGGCTCGATGTGTACACGCAGCATCAAGGCTTAACCGGCAGTGCGGTCATCCACACACGCGAGGTGACCGACGCGCCGTACACGGACTGGACCGTGCGTAGCGGGTCGAACAATCTGTGGGAGCTGTTCAACCCAACGGGGCGTCATACCGAGACTGGACTGAGCGCCGGGCTTGATTTTCGGGTGCCATATGACCCGTGGCTCGCCTCGACCCGCCCAACCTTCCTCGGCGATGATTTGTTCGGCAGAACCTTCTCGCTCGGGTTTCCTGATGGAACCGAAAAGGAATACCTCGACAATCGTGACTGGTACCAGATTTCCAACCTCGCGCCCGATGCGCGGTTTGTGAACCTGTTTAATCTTCGCCCGCAGACGATCGGTGGTGCGACTGGTGGGTTCGAGGCCGAGCCGGGTGTAGGGGTGACCAATTTTGCATCGGGGCGACGGATTCGTCGGATGAGCAATGATCTGACGCTGATCAAGCTCCGTAATCAGTTCGATCCAAACTCTCCGCTTCGTGCGCACACCGATGGGTATTGGTTGCCCGGGATTATTAGCCCGGTTGGGGTGCTCGATCCCAATATCCCCGCGCATTGGACCATGCATCAGCGGTACATGTTTATGCCGTTGGATCAGCCGTTCCACTTCGAGGACCGCAATGGTGACTTGGCAGACTGGTCGAGCCCGGATTACCCCGCGTACCAGTACGCCGACACGACCGGCGACGGGATGGCCGATTCGCGGTGGTTCGAGTTGACCAGTGCGCGGAATAACCATGGTGTGAACAACACGCCGCGGGTTGATATCAAGCGGCTGTATGACAGCCGCGAGTTCCGCGTGTTCGCAGCGGCGCGTGTGGTGGATCTTTCATCCATGGTCAATGTCAATACCGCGACCGATGGGCTTGTCGCGCCGACCGGGGATGTCCCGCTCGGCTCGACGCCGGCAGAGGTTGATCTCCGCAGGCTCTTGACGATGGAAGATGCTGCGCAGGAATATGTCACCGTGTCGCTCAAGACGCCGTTCGTGGATATCCCGCTCTCGATGGGGGGTCTGCACCGTGTGCAGAAATACATGCAGACACAGCAGAATCAGTTCAACAGGACCGAATCCGATTACATGCAGTACCGTACGGACCTGTCGACCACGGGCGGGCCCAACAAGGAACTCGATCCGGATTCCGACGGCTTGCTGATCGGGCGGTTTGCCTACGACGCGCTGCGGATCGGGCTCAATCGCGAGTTCGGGCTTCAGCCTCAGTACTACGCGGCGGGAACATCGCTCGAATACTTTGGACAGGATTATTCGACGGGCGGGGTTCCGGTGCAGTGGCTCAAGGAGGAACTGCTCCAGTATCCACGCGATCCGTTGTTCAATGCCTACCCCACCAAGCCGACCATGATCTCCGCCGATACCCGTGAAGACATGTACCGCAAGATCGGACGGATCAACCCGTCCAATCCGGGGTACGGTGGGCATCAAGAGTTCGGCAGCGGGCTCTACGGGATCGACGACATGGCCGAGTTGATGACCTATCACGGGATGAACGACCCTGCGGTGATGTCGCGGCTTGAAACTGCGGTCAGTGGGCGCATGGACGAAGAGAATGTGATGCCTCTTCAAAGCAGGCTCCAATTAAATCGGCTCAGCCCGTTGATGTCCAATCGTCCGCTGGGTATTGATCGGTACGAGCATGGGGCGGTGAAAGACGGCGGATCGGGGAGCAACCCCAATATCCGCCGGGTGGTCAACGGGACGATCGCCGAAGAGTCGATGACGATGTTCGCGATCACGCCTCGGACGCTGGTGACGACCTATTCGGGGAGTGTTGGGCTGCGTCCATCGACGCCGGTGATATTGGTTGCCGGGCGACCACCTGCGTTGTCGCTTACCGAGACGCAATCCACCCTGGGGGGTGCAGCGGGGAATCCGAGCACGATGTTCGGGATCTATCGGCGAGCACTTTCGGGCGAGTTGGGCTCGATGTACTTTGCTGGGGGGATCGGTGACAGTGTGTGGGTGATGGATCCATCGGCATGGCGCACTGATACGATTGCGGGGCCGTACGCGACGATGTTCTATGGGCATCGTGGCCCTGAGTTTGCGACCCGTGTCGCGGCCCACGCTGCGGTGAACATGGTCGACATGAACGATAACGACGACGAACCAACCGTCGCGACGGTTCTTATCAACAGAACGAATGGCAATGCACGCCAGTTGCTTGATAATCTCAAGGTGTTTGTCGACGCGGACACACTCGATGTCACCAACAGCGACGAGGCGATGATCTTCCCCGGCGAGGTCCGCTCTGCCCGGTTCGAGGTCCCCGCGGGCAATGTGCCCGCCGACTTTGACACCGATGCATTGACGGACCGCCGACGCGCGGTGAATGTGTACGGCGTCGAGCCGATGCCGGTGATTTCCGAGGTCGCATCGATGTATGTGTACACGGATGCGTCATTTGTAGGTGCGGGGGGTGACGATGATTCCGAGGCCCCGGCTAATCAACCATCCACCACCCCGGTGACCACCGAGGGTGGCATCAACCCCACGAACGCTGATTTCCTCTTGGAGATCCTTGCGGTCCAGCTTACCAATCCGTTTGACGAGCCGATCAATCTCGGCGGGTTGGGCGGCAATGGGCTGATGAAACGAAAAGGGACATCGGGCCTCGGGCTCATGAACAACTTTCAGTTCCTCTACTACTTCGAGTACAACGGGCGGTATTTCAAGCTCGGCGAGTTTATTGAATATAATCCGCCGAGTTCATTTGGGGGAGTGGATTACAGCAGCTTTGGTGGACCGGGCTTGGACATGGTGATCAACCCCGCGACCGCTGAAGAGTTCGTCTACCGCGACATCACCTTGCAGCCCAACGAGTCTCGCGTGTTCTATGCGATTGCGCAGGAACGATTTGATAGCGGAGTCGTCGGAACGGGTGGGGTTGACCGGCGGTGGTTCGACAACCTGACTGCCTACGGGACATTACCCGGATCCTATAGCACTGGTGGCCCAGATGGGATGGACTGGACCGGGCTGGGCGAGGAATGGGTCCAGAACATGTTCCTCAACGAGCAGGGTGGGCGTGCGGTGCATGTGCATCAGTTTGATCCAACGACCGGCGGGCTCACCGAGGTCAATGTGTTCAGCGATCTCTTCTCACCGCCTGCGCCAATTCCTGGGATCACCCGAGCACCCGAAGCATTGCAGGTTCGGTTGTGGCGGAAGTTTAGGATGAGCGAGCGGGAAGAGGCGGAGTTGCCGCTCGCTGGTACATCGCCATTTACCCAACTCAACTATATCCAGAACGATATTCTTGTGGACCGGTTCTTCCTGAGTTCATCTCTGGAGAACGCGCTGCGAACGACGACCGCTGACATCGCCAACACGGTGAGTCTGACTGAATCGGCAAACGGTGCCGGTCCCGTTTTGAACCGCAATGACAACAAGGGGCTTACCCTGGTGCGGTGGAAGACGCAACGCCGGCTTGACACGGTGGGTGATGATCTGCGTCCGTACGGGCAGGTCGGGCCTTGGATGATCCAGTCTCGTCGCAACCCGGGCAGTACACGGGTCTCACACCGTGATACGGACCTGATCCCATCGATGATCTCGCCGGATGCCGATACCTTCTTTACCGCCAATGGCGGCGGTGCGATCGAGAGCACCTCGACCAATGTGACTATCCAAGGCGACCTCGAGATTCAGCGAACACTCCGGGATCTGTATGATCTCCGGCGCGGTGCGCGGACCAATAAGATCATCCAGACCATCGCGGTGCATCCGGGGATCAAGAGCGATGTTGCCGGCGTCGTTGGTGGTGGGGCCGGAGGACTCGGCTCGACCGCAGAAATTGCGGATGGTCCCAACAACACCGCCGCGAAGTTCACCCGGAGAACCATGCCGGCGAACCTCGCTGGCGACACCCTCTACGGCGCGGGCGTAAACGATCCCAAGCCCGAGTTTTTCAACAAGCGTGGGTGGTCGGTCAAACGCGTTGCGGACCTGCTGTTGACCACGGGCGTCGGGATTACCTACGCCCCGGATCTGGGGCGTGTTTTCGGCGACCAGAGCGTCAACGACGAGGACTGGATCACCTTCCCCGAAGCGATGGCGATCGCGTTGGGATATGAAAATCCGGTCGCGACCGATCTCTCGGCGGACAGCATCTGGGTTGGTACGGTGTTGACCGCCGGGCCCGGTGGGCAGAAGGAATACGCGCTTGATGATCTGCACCTGAGCATCGACAACTATGTCGCCTACATTGATGATGCGCGTAATCAGCAATATGGCCCCGGCGTTGATGTCCGCCGAGGAACCGGAGCCCCGATGGCGCTCTCGGTGATCGATTCGGCGAGACCGATCAACTGGCTCACACAACTCGGTGACTCCGCCCTCACCACCGCTGAGCGTTCACAGCTCGCATTGACACGCCCAACCTTTGGCACGATCAATATCAACACCGCACCGGTCGAGGTGCTCCGGCTCTTGCCCGGTCTGACGCCTTCGATGCAGCAGTACCGTGATGGTGTCGCGCTGGTCAATGAATGGTGGGGCAACGCACCGGGATCGACCTCGCTTAATCTTCCGGATCTGGTGACTGCGGTCAACACGCCCGACATCGCAGCAGGGTTGATCGCATACCGTGATCGGCTCGTTTCCAATCCGCGGAACCGGTCAGTTGATGCGACGATGATCCCGCTGGACTACAAGCCGTTCGATTCGATCGGG
>JAESUL010000272.1 GCA_016763115.1 Phycisphaerales bacterium
AAGTGTTTCACCTCAAGGGCGGCATCCTCAAATACTTCGAGGAAATCGACACCGAAAAGAGCATGTGGACCGGCGAGTGCTATGTCTTTGACGAGCGCGTCACCCTGGACCAGGACCTTGCCCCGAGCACGACCTTCATAAGCTGCGAGAACTGCGGGCACGAGCTGACCACCAAATCACGATGCCACCCGGCGTATCGACCGGGCAAGCGTGCGCCTTCTGTGCGGAAAGCGCCTAAAAAAATCGCCCCGAGCGGTGAAGCCACGGAGCGATCTCTCTCCCCACATTTTTCGCCATCCCTGGCGGTGTGCTGTTTAGGCAGCGTTGCGCATCCATGTCGTCCCCGCGATGCCATCACGGGTGACGAGGAATAAATCTTTGGTAATCGGGTAGGGCAGACGCTCAAAGTCTTCGTCAACGCGTGAGCGCAACCGGTCCACAAACTCTTGAGGCTCGCAGCTCAACGCGATAAACATATCACGCGCCGGTGTGGCGACATAGAAATCTTGCCCGAGGTGCGCCGCGAGTTTGGTGTGCAGGTCTTCGAGCAGCAATCTCGCCGCGTCGTACCCGTCTTGCTCGGAAACAATCACGGCCTTACCGCCCTCGGCGCTCTCGATGACCTGCATTTCGAGCTCGGGTGCGTACAGATCGAGATTCTCGCGGGCGAGTTGTACGATGTCCTCGATCGCGACCCCCCACCGTACTACCTGCTCGGTCGTGATGCTCACCGTCATGTGTGGCATGTCCATCACGAACACGATCACCGTGTCGTTGACAAACGGCACATGGGCGACAAGTTCCTCGGAGAGGTGCTCGAAGATCGAGACCGGTTGAACACGCGGCATGATGCGTGCTTTGACCTGATCGAAGGGGGTGTCGCTGAGTTCCATGTGCTCGCCGAGGAACATCTGATCGAGGAAATGCTCGACGATGTCGGCCCCGCGATCGGGCTCGTGGGCGACCATCCGCAGCAGGTTCTCGAGATCCAGCCTGCGACCATCGACAAGCAGTTCGCGGGTGCTCACCCGGTCGATCCGCAGCCCCGGCTGCATACGCCGAAGAAGTTTCTCGACCTGTTGAGCGAATGCTTCTGGTTCCTTGGGCATCAATGCCATGACGAATCCTCCGTTGCTGCCCCGATGGGCTGAGCCTGTCCAACCCCGGTTAGACGCTGGGGTAGATGTCGGCGGTCAAAGCGGATGGATGAACCCCCAGTGACGCACTGAGGGGCTCAAGAACCTCCAAATGCCCGGCGGGGCGGGCGGTGCGTCCTGGCGCGGCTGATAACTGGGTTGTCAAGGTCCGAAGGCAAAATTGGGGGTCTGACGATCGTGTTCTGGGACCATTTGGCAAACCGGGTTGGTGCGGATAGAATCGTGGCCTGCATGGGGATTCGGTTCTGAGCGTGTGTGACGCTTGGCTCGGGGTTCCCCTTATGACAGGGCGGAGACGAAACCGTGACCGAACAGGAAATTGAACTAAAAGTAATTGACATCGTTGCTGAGCAGATGGGAGCGGACAAGAGTAAAATCACCCGCGAAACACGCTTTGTCGAGGATCTCAACGCAGACAGTCTGGATACCGTCGAACTCGTCATGGAGTTCGAGGACGAGTTTGAGACCTCCATCCCCGATGACCAGGCAGAGAAAATTCTCTCCGTGGGCAACGCGATCGAGTTTATCTCCAAGAATGGCTCGGACTAACACCACAGACCTGCTGCATCAAATGACGCATCCCGTCTGAATCATTTCAGCGGGTGCTTCTGATTGATCCAGACGCCAACAGTTGAGCACACCATGAGCAAGCACACCCATCACCGCGTTGTGATCACCGGCTACGGGGCACTGACCGCTCTGGGGCATTCCGCACCCGCGACATGGGAAGCCATGCGCGAGGGACGATCGGGTATCCAATCCACGGATCTCGACAAGTTCCAACAGCACGAAGGCTGGACGGTCTTGATCTCCGGTCAGGTCCGCGGATGGGACCCCAAGTCCATCCTCGAACACCGTGAAGCCCGCCGACTCGATCGGTGTGCGTTGCTCGGGCTCGGAGCGGCACAAGAAGCCGTGACGCATTCGGGGTGGGATTCAACTACCGGCGACCCCACCCGGCACGGGTGTGTCCTCGGCTCTGGAATCGGGGGCATCACCGCAACCGAAGACGCCGTCGTCGTCATGCACTCTAAAAACCCAACACGGATCAGCCCGTTCACGGTTCCCAAGCTCATGGTCAACTCGTCGGCGGGCAATATCTGTATCCGCTTCAACCTCCAAGGCCCCGCCACCACCCACGCCACCGCGTGTGCCTCATCTGGGCACGCCATCGGCGACGCGATGAACTACATCCGCTCGGGCAAGGCCGATGTCATGATCGCCGGTGGCACCGAGGCAGCGGTCACCCCGCTGTGCATCGGTGCATTCATGGTGATGAAGGCCCTCTCGACCCGCAACGACGAACCAACCAAGGCATCACGCCCGTTTGACCGCGACCGCGACGGGTTTGTGCTCTCCGAAGGCGCGAGCATGTATGTGCTCGAATCACTCGAGCACGCCCAGGCCCGCGGCGCGACCATCTATGCCGAGCTCGTCGGTGCTGCCAACTCATGCGACGCCGGGCACATCACCGCGCCGCACCCCGAGGGACGCGGCGCGCTCAACGCTATGAAATGGGCGATAGAAGATGCCGAGATTAACCCCGAGGAAATCGACTACATCAATGCCCACGGCACCTCGACCCCGCTGGGCGACAAGGCCGAGGTCTGCGCGGTCAAGACCCTCTTTGGTGATCGAGCCAAGATCGGTGGCGGATTGGTGATGAGTTCGACCAAATCGGTCCACGGGCACTGCCTTGGCGCATCGGGTGCTGTCGAGCTCATCGCGTGCATCCATGCCTGCCGCGACTCGGTGGTCCCCCCAACGATCAACCTCGAAAACCCGGACGAAGAGTTCAACATTGGTCTGGTGCCCCATGTGGCCCGCGAGATGCCCGTCAAGTACGCCATGAACAACACCTTTGGGTTCGGCGGGCTCAATGTCTCCTTCATCACTGCCCGATTCGACGGCTAACGACCTCCTTCAACATTCCATACCACTCGTTCTCGGACGACCGCTTTGGCACAAGGGTTGCGATTGACCTATCAATGTCCCGATTGGGCGTTGGTGTATGTGCATCGACGCGCATGGTTTGCCGATGGTGTGTATATGAAGACCGAGCTCGCGTCAATTCTTGCCCTAGAAGTCCCCCTGGTCGTGGTATTGGGCGAGCGGACCATCAGCATCCAAGAGGTGCTCAAATGGGTGCCCGGCTCGATCTTCGAGCTGCCCAACTCGGCCGAAGAGGATCTCGAAATCCGGATCAATCAACGCCCCGTCGGGCTCGGATCGGCGATCAAGATCGGCGAGAACTTTGGCATCCGCGTCACCCATGTCGGCGACCCCAAGCAACGCATCCTCGCGATGGGCCCAGAAAGTGCCAGCGATTCGGGATCAGACGATGGCGAGATGTCCCCCGAGGATATCGCCGCTGCCCTGCTCGAAGGACAGTTCTAGTTCCATCGAAAAATGCCCGGCTTTGGGGACAATCGAACCTATGATTGCCCATGAGTACCACCGCAACATCCAAAGCCGTTCTTGAATCATTCAATCTCTCCACGGGTGAATCCGTCGGGTCCGTGCCCATCACGCCCGTTAACCAAGTCGATGCAGTCATCGCCCAGGCACGCGCCGCCGCACCCGCATGGGCAGCACTCTCCGCCCAAGAGCGCGCCGACATGCTCAAGCCCGCCGGCAAGATGCTGATCGACAAGGCCGACGAACTCGGGCGGATTCTCTCGCTTGAGCAGGGCAAACCGCTCGCCGAGGGCATCGGCGAGGTCGAGAGCTGCGGGCAACGCATGGACGGCGAGACCGACGAGGTCGCCAAAGCCGTCCAGCCCGACATCCTCACCGACGAGGGTGTTGAATCCAAAATCTACTACGACCCATTTGGTGTGTGTGCAACCATCACGCCCTGGAACTTCCCGATCCTCATGCCTCACTGGACCATCGTCCCGGCTTTGGTCGCGGGCAATACGGTGATCCTCAAGCCCTCCGAGCAAACACCATTGATCGCCGACGAGTATGTCAAGGTGCTCAACGAGTTCTTGCCCGAAGGCGTCCTCCAAATCATCCACGGCGAGGACGACCAAGGCAAGGCGCTCGTCGCCGGCGATGTCGATCTGATCGCGTTTACAGGCTCGAAGAGTGCCGGTCAGCACATCATGGCCGCCGCCGCTCCGGGATTGAAACGATTGATCCTCGAACTTGGTTCCAAAGACCCGTGCATTGTGCTAGATGGTGCTGATCTTGATAAGGCCGCCGCATTTGCAGCACGCAACTCGTTTCGCAACTGCGGGCAAGTCTGCGTCAGTACCGAACGCATCTATGTGCAAGACTCCATCAAAGATGCCTTCGTCAACAAACTCATCGAAGAAACCAAGAAGTTCACCATCGGCGACTGCTGCGATGAATCGGCCAACATCGGCCCAATGGTCATGAGCGAACAAAAAGCCCATGTCCTCGCCCAGGTCGAGGATGCCAAAGCCAAGGGCGCCAATGTTGTGTATGGCGGGCAACCACACGAGGGCAACTTTGTCGAGCCCACCATCCTCGACAACCTCAACCACGACATGGACATCATGACCATCGAGACCTTCGGCCCCATCGCGTGCATCCAAACCGTCAAGGACGGCAACGAAGCCGTCACGCTCGCCAACGATACCGAATACGGGCTCGGCGCGGTGATCTTTGGTGAGGACAACGAAGCCAGCAGGCTCGCGCGTCAACTCACCGCCGGCATGGTGGGCGTGAACCGCTCGCTTGGCGGGGCGACGGGCTCGCCTTGGGTCGGCGCCCGCAAGTCCGGCATCGGGTACCACTCGGGCCCGTTGGGTCACCGCCAGTTCTGCCAACTCCGCGTGGTGAGCACCAACGAGGACTAAGAAAACATCCCCAAACTGTCTTTGGTAGGGCCGGCTTCCAGCCGGTCTCTTTTTTTCATACACATCATCCGTCGAAGGCCGGCTAAAAGCCGGCCCTACCAAGAAAAATGAACTTACTGCACCAAGCCCTTGGTCAACCGCATGAACGCGGTTTCGAGGTTGACGGGTTCTTCTTGGAAGTGGGTCACGCGGAACCCGTTGTTGATGAGCACAT
>JAESUL010000273.1 GCA_016763115.1 Phycisphaerales bacterium
CCCCGCGATCCGTACTGGCAGACGATGGCTGATTCATCTTGAACGCACGCGAGCCAAACTCGCAGAGCAAGCCGACAGAACAGGGGGTGTCCAATGACTCAGTGGCAACCCGCTTCACCTGATCCAAGTACGCAATCACAACTCAAGCTCACGCTTCGAAAGGCAGAGGCCGCTATCGCTCTGGGCGTATCCGAGCGAACACTCCACAAGCTGCTCAAGACCGAGCAGATCGGATCGTTCAAGCTCGATCGTGCTGTCCTCATCCCGGTCGCTGAGCTGGAGGCGTTCATCGCTCGGAAGGGAGGGCTGTCCTGATGGAACCCACTCTATTCGACCAAAGCAGTACCCCGCTGGCAGGCAAGGGCAATGCGAAAAACTTGAACCAACAACATCCTACACGATCATCAACAAATATGCATCCGCCATTCCATCACAATGCGCCCAAAGGCACTTCGGAAGTGGCCGCCAAGATGATCGCAGCACGCACACCCAATCAACGAGAACGAATCTATCGAGCAATCTTGGCAAGCGGGGCGCACGGACTCACTGACGATGAGGGCGAGACTCAACTCGGCATATTCGCTCCAAGTTATTCCGCCCGGCGTTGTGAACTGTTGAATATGGGTTTGATCCGAGATACCGAGAATCGGCGATTGACCCAGCGCGGGTGCCCGGCAGCCGTGTGGGTGGTGGGTCAGCGGGTGGGAGGTGAAGCATGAACAATCACACAACGACCTCCAACCCCGTACAGCGTGTGCTCGACGCACTCAAAACCAGTGCCCACGAACCCAAACAATCGGGCACCGGATGGATGTGCAGATGCCCCGCCCATGATGATCGGAACCCGAGTTTGAGCATTACCCCCGGCGATGATGGGCGGGCGTTGCTCAAGTGCCATGCTGGGTGCAGCACCGAATCAGTAATCGAGGCGATAGGGTTGAAGATGTGCGATCTGTTCCTCGATGAGCACTCAGCACCCAACACGATCAATGCCTCGACCCCGAAGCCCAAAGCAATCCACGCCACGGCCCAACTAGCGGTAGAGGTCTTGGAGCGCACACGCGGCCCACGAACAAAGGCATGGACTTACCACGATGCTGATGGTGAGCCGGTGGGTATGGTGGTGCGATGGGACACTGAAT
Source organism: Phycisphaerales bacterium (assembly GCA_016763115.1). Classification (GTDB taxonomy): domain Bacteria; phylum Planctomycetota; class Phycisphaerae; order Phycisphaerales; family UBA1924; genus UBA1924. The sequence goes on from JAESUL010000273.1 coordinate 1,143, forward strand.
CGGGCAAGGTTGTGCGCCCGGTGTCTCGAAATGGTGCGGGTTGGTTTATCAGCGGAATGCCCGAGCCGAGGCCCTTGTATGGGCTTCCTGATTTGCTCAAAGCCGAGGGCGTGGTGTATGTGTGCGAAGGCGAGAAGGCAGCGGACACAGCCCAAGCGTGCGGGCTGATCGCCACCACAAGCCCACACGGGAGCAAGAGCGCAGGCAAAGCCGACTGGGCACCATTGGCGGGGCGTGATGTGGTGATCCTCCCCGATCACGATGAGCCAGGCGAGAAGTATGCCCAGGTTGTGCATCGGCTTGCACGCGAAGCGGGCGCAGCATCGGTCAAGATCGTGCGATTGATCGAGCGTTGGCCTGAGTTGCCCAAGAGCGGGGATATGGCCGATGTGCTGGAACTGGCCCAAGGCGATACGGACGCGATTCGTGAAGCGGTGGAGGTACTCACAGCGGCAAGCAAGCCAGAGAAAACACCACCAGATACAAGTTGTGGAAGCCCGGTTCTTGTGTGCATGAATGATGTGGAAGCTCAGGAAGTGAACTGGCTTTGGACAGGACGGCTGCCATTGGGTCGGCTGAGTCTGCTAGTTGGCCGTCCCGGCGAGGGCAAATCATTCGCAACGCTCGATTGGGCGGCTCGGGTGAGCACTGGGAGTGATTGGCCCGATGGATCACCATGCGAATCGGGGAGTGTGTTGCTGGTATCGGCTGAGGATGATCCCGGCGACACCATCCGCCCCCGGCTCGATGCCCATGATGCCGATTCAAACCGGATACACATGCTCAAGGGTGTTCATACACACAGCAAGAATGGGAAGCGGATTGAAGCAGCATTCACGCTCGCCGATCTTGATCCCCTCAGACAAGCCCTCAGCACCATAGGAAATGTGCGGCTGATTGTGATTGATCCCATCGGCTCGTATGTAGGCGGGCGCGTGGATGCACACAGGGACAATGAAGTGCGTGCGGTGCTGGCTCCATTGGCAGCACTCGCTCAAGAAACAGGTGCAGCGGTGGTGCTGGTTGCACACCAACGCAAGGCCGCGGCGGTAAATCCCGATGATATGGTGCTCGGCTCAAAAGCCTTCACCGGGCTAGCCCGATCGGTACTCCACTTGATGCGTGATCCTGATGATGAAGATCGGCGGTTGTTGCTCCCAGGCAAAATGAACCTGTCCGTACCCGCGCCAGGATTGGCATTTACGATTGGGGATGAACCCGCTCGGGTGCAGTGGGAAGCTAATCCGGTGAACATCACAGCATCCGAAGTGCTCGCCAAGAGCAGTGGTAGAAACAATGCGGGTGATGAGGCAGGAGATTGGCTCCGCGATGTGCTCAGCAATGGACCGATGCCTGTAGGTGAACTCAAGAGTATGGCCGAACAAGACGGGCTGGCATGGCGCACGATCGAGAGAGCCAAGAAGCGAATCGGAGTAAAGGCAACACGCGAAGGGTTCTCAAGCGGAGGACGCTGGATGTGGGCAATGCCCACCATTGACCGCCACGATGATCCAAAGGCCGCCATTGATACCACAGAGGAGGATGTGGCGGACTATGGCGGTGTTTGTGATTCTGAGCATACTGACTGTGTGCAACCGATCAATCATCATGGCCTCGGATTGGAAAATGAAGCTCGCATCGCCGATGCGAATCCTCTAGACTCAAACTCGGAAGGCGGAAAATAATGGCATCACTCTCAAAAGACAAAAACGGTACCAAGCGGATCATGTTTATCGACGCACTTGGCAAACGCCGAGCAATCCGTCTCGGCCAGATCAACATCAAGGCTGCCAAATCATTCCACTCACAGATCGAGCGTCTGATTGCGTCAAAGCTCACCGGCACTCCGATTGACCCACAGACCGCTCATTGGCTCACAGAGCTACCACAATCGATCTACGACAAGTTGGTGCTCCACGGCCTTGCGGACCCTCGATCCAGATCAGAGGGCCACACACTGGGATCCATGCTCGATGAATACTTTGAGTTGATGAATGTCAAAGAGTCCACCC
>JAESUL010000274.1 GCA_016763115.1 Phycisphaerales bacterium
GGCGTTCTGTGCATTGACCACGCCGACCAACGCCTCAATGTTTCTCGCAGCACTCCCCTCACGCAAAAACACCCGGAGCCCAAGCCCGATCTTCTCCAATGCTTCCTCGGGCGTTGTGCACTCATGGTCTGAACTCACTCCGGATGCAACATACGCGCCAAGTGGTGCTCCAGACAATCCAGGGCAATGCCCATCGACAACCGCGCGTTCAAGCCCAAGGCGAACCCGCTCCAAGACCGATTCGTCGCCAAGAAACACCCCCGGGAAGTTCATCATCTCGGCGAGCGCAACCACACGCGGATCATCAAAGAGCGGAGCGAGGTCGCTCGCTTCGAGCCGGGCACCAGAGTTCTCAAAGTCCGAGGATGGCACGCAAGAGGAAGCCGCGAACATGATGTTCATCGGCAGCCCAACACTCGCGTCCATCAACAACCTGATCCCGGGCATCCCGAGCACATTGGCGATCTCGTGTGGATCAAAGACCACGCCGGTCGTCCCGTGCGGAGCCGCGACGCGAACAAACTCGCGAGGCATCATCATCGTCGATTCCACATGCATATGGGCATCAATCAAGCCCGGCGCCAGATACCGCCCATCAAGATCAATGGTTTGGCGAGCCTTGATCGGGCCGACCCCAACACCCGCTATGCGACCACCAAACACCGAAACGGAAACACGCTCGATCGAGCGGGTAAAGACATTGACAACCTGTCCATTGATAAACACCAAATCCGCAGCGTGGTCACCCCGTGCGACACCCATCAGTTCAGGGTCTGTTCTCGAAATCATGGGCACGCTCCTTGGCTTCATCATGGACTATTTTAGAGGAAGCCGAGATGAGGCGCATGAAAAACGGCCCATTATTGGGCCGCAAAAGCGGGTGGACGGGCTCGAACCGACAACATTCAGCTTGGAAGGCTGACGCTCTACCATTGAGCTACACCCGCATACGCATCGAGTATAGATTCGTGACCCCCAAGAGTCACTACCAAACTCGACAAATAGCCCCACCCGGGTTCGACCCATGGACAGAACCATTATACTAGCGATGATGAAGTGTTCGGGGTGATTGTTGTTCTCCATCGCCTGAAACGCCGCTCTCGCCACTTCGGCAATGGCATCATTCTCGGCCTTCGTTTCGCTCCTGATTTCGATTCCGGAAACGAGGGTCTTCTCTTTGCCATGTCGTCACCGACAGATGATTGAACCGAGATCCCAGTGTGATACTCACGCCGCCAATCAGCCCGATTCTGAGCACGCGGTTTCAACCATCGGTATTAAACTAGGAATGCAACTGACCGTGATTCTAACGGGTCTTCAACGCAGGAAGCTACCGCGATTGAGATGCCTCCTGTTGCATATCAGGTGAAAGAAAATCATCTGAACTATTTGTGATTCAATTCGCCATCTGAGTTCTAGAAATACGAGCTTTGGCTTTCCCGTGAGATTTCAAGTTGATTCATAATCGCAACCAATCGGTCGGTGGTCGTTCATCTCACTATTGCACACCAACCTGTCCCGAATGATTGCTCAGCATTCTGAAGAAAAGGAGTTGCAATTTATGAAGATAGCGGGTAATTTGACCGGGAAGGACAAGTTGTGTGTCCCTCGGACCGGTCAATTCTCGATCGTGCCCCGCCTCACGAAGGCAAAAACCAAGATCCCGTCATGTTTTCCCAAACATGCTTTCCCACAGTAGATCACTCACACTGGATACCCAGTCCAATGCTGAGTTCGCCCACCCAGAGGGCAGAGGAGTCTCACCCATGTCAGTTGCTCGCACCATTGCACGCATATCGCCGCTCACTCTTATTGCCCTCGCCACCCTATCTGCGGGGGCCGCGGACATTGTCTTCAACGCGGGGAACGCCACTCCCGCCCGCGCACGAGCGATGTCTGATTTCAAGGCGGTAAATACCAATACCCAGTTCTCGACCCACAAGGACGGTCGCATCGGGCGCGTCTACGGGCGTGCCTTCTCCCACGGAACCAGCACCGCCGAGTCGGTCCAGTCATTCATCAACCAGCATGCCGACATGTGGGGTGTGGATGTCAACGAGCTTGCCCCCGTAGGTCCGTTCGAGGATGGTCGCCACACACAACCGATCTATTACCTGCCCGAGTTCGACGCCTACAAGTTCACCGCGACCTACTTCACCCAAACGCGCGCGGGGCTCCCCGTGTACGGCTCCAAGCTCGTATTGCTCACCCGCAACGAGGAGGGCAACCCACTCGTGCTGGCGAGTTCACAGCTCTTTGACACAAGCAACTTCAACCCAGAGCCGGCAATCGCGCGAGGGGCTGTGGACCACAACGCGCTCATCGAAACTGCCAAGACCCGCTACAAGGGTGATGTGCAGCTCGTATCGACCGAGCGGATGATCTACGCTGGGGACGAAATCAACCCGAACACGCCGGTCGTCACGGACATCAGCATCATGGTGATCGATGGGTTTGACAAGATCGAGATGATCACCGACGCCAAGACCGGCGAGGTGATCTCGTCCGAGTCCATTCTCTGCACTATCGACGCGACAGGAAATGTCTCGGGATTCGCGACCGAGGGGGTCGCTGCGGACTTCTGTGAAAACGACATCTCCATGCCCCTGCCCTACCTGAATGTTTCGCTTCAAGGTGGCGGCGCGTCAATCACCGATGTGAACGGCAACTACACCATCCCCAACGGAGGCGTCAGCAATGTGACGATCGACGCCACCCTTGACGGACAGTGGTTCAATGTCTCCAACTTCCTTGGTTCTGAAACCGCCGAGTCGGTCACCGGTAATCCGGCAGCCGCCCTCAATATCGTGTTCAACGCACTGAACAACGACGAACAGGTTCGCGCCCAGGTCAATGTCTATGTAGAAGCAAACCGGATTCGTGATCTCGTTCTTCAAGCAAATCCCGCCTACCCACTTGTCGCGAACACGCAGATGGATATTTTCGTCAACCGGACCGATGGGTTCTGCCCGGGCAATGCCTGGTATGACCCCTCTATCGATACCATCAACTTCTGCCTGAGCGGTGGCGGCTCGCCCAACACCGCGTGGTCTTCCGTGGTTCACCACGAGTATGGGCACCATCTCGTCTCCGCCGGCGGGTCCGGGCAGGGACAGTACGGCGAGGGCACCGGCGATGTCATGTCGCTCATTATCCTTGACGACCCGGATCTGGGCGTTGGATTCTTCGGATCCTGTGGCGGCGCACTCCGCTCAGCGATCAACAGCTTCGTCTACCCATGCGCAACGGACGGGCACGCATGTGCTCCGCTCCTCTCCGGTGTCGTCTGGCAGACCCGCGAGCTGCTCGTGGCGACCGAACCCGCAAACTACCAACAACTGCTCATGAACTGGCATGTCAACTCCATCCTTCTTCATTCGGGCTCATTGATCACGCCACAGATCACCATCGACTACCTCACACTTGATGATGATGACGCGGACATCGGCAACGGAACGCCTCACTACTTCGAGATCAATGGCGGGTTCAGCGTTCACAACATGGA
>JAESUL010000275.1 GCA_016763115.1 Phycisphaerales bacterium
GGCGGGTTCGAGCCGATCATCATCCGCCCCTGGTTCGGAACCAAACGGACAAGGAACTACTGGCTATGCGCTGCTCTCGGTGCCGTACTCAGCGCAGCGGCCCTGCTCTTCGTGCTCAGTTCCTCTTCGGCGGGTGGGGGCCGCTTCTTCAAAATTCAGGGGGCTTTGGATACGGTGGCGTAGGGTTCGCCCTTTTCTGCGGCGCGATCATTGCCGAGTTCTGCTTCCCGGTTTACATCCGCCTCGCACCCGGGCAACTCGACATCTTCCGCTACGACTTCCTCGGCTCGGGCAAACCCGCGGTCAAGACCTACGACCTGCGCACCATCGGGCTCTGTGTTGACCTTGGCGGGTACACCGTCGCCCTCGAACCGCCGCGCCCCCCAGGTGAACCCATCCCCGAGTTTGTGCCCGGCAAAAAAATCACCCACCTCAAGACCCACCCCGAAGGGCATGTCCCCGATTACTTCAACCTTGCATTGACCAAGAACCGCACCCAGCTTTGTCAGCAAATCGTCCAAGCCGCCCGCACAGACCAACCCACCCCGCCGTTGCCCAAAGACCAACTCGTCGGCTAACGCACGGTGCCACTACTCGCCGTCCCCGGCGCAGTAGTGCTGGAACCATCAAAGCAAAGACACTACTGCGCCGTGGACGGCGAGTAGTGACACCCGATGGGTTCTTTGAGATTTTTCAGACGCGATCTGATCCGTGTTACGGGCGGATCTCGACGCGTGAAACATGCATCCCCAGCAGTTCGTACACCTCGCCGATATCGCCGTCAGCGAGCCTCACGCACCCCATCGACATGTTCTGCCCGATGGATTCACGCTCGACGGTGCCGTGAAGACCATACCCGGTTTTGCTCGCGTCGCTGCCAACACCATCGAGCCCGATCCAGAACTCCCCGATCGGGTTGTCAGGATCGTCTGGTTCGTAGCGTTCGCGTGAATCGCGTGGGTTGACCCATCCGGGGTTTTCGATCTTTGAGCCGTTGACCACGAACGAACCGACAGGCGTGCCGTTGTTGCTGCCAAGCCCAACACGGTACGAGCGGATGTAGATCCAGTGGTCAGGGTCATCGGGCGAGCCGTGGTAAAGATCGAGCCGATGCTCGCGTTTGTGGACCACCGCGTGGAACGGGCCGCGGACAAGCTTGAGCCTTTGTCCGAGCCGGATGCGCGACGGATTGGATATCCGATTCACTCGCTGGATGAGTTTCCAGTGCGTCGCCAGCTCGCGCCGCGATGCGATCTTGCTCAGGCTGTCGCCGGACTGCACGCGGTACTCTTCGCACATCGGGTCGCCGGGCGCGACGATGGGGCCGAAGACGAGGTCCTTGTTGATCTCGGTGATCTCCGCGCGAATGACCTCGGCCTCAGATTCACTCAACGAATCATTGCGCAGGGTCTGCGAAAGCAACGCCCGCGCCGCCACGCGATCGTTCTCTGCGATCAGTCGCCGGGCGGTATCGAGCTGCAACCGAATCCGCGAAGGATCACTGGACACAACTGGACGCGCAGCGATCGGATCAGGATTCGTGATTGGATCTACAGCCCGATTGGCCTCATTGGCAGCGGTACCGAGCAAACTCCCAGAGGAACCCGCCCGTGGACGGGTGAGCGTGGGGCTTTGCGTGGTGTCACGAGGCGTTTGAATACTTCGATCTTGAATCGCACGCTCGACTTCTTTAACCGGATCCGCTTTGGCCCCTGAATCGGGCAGTGCTCGCGGGTTGACCGGAACACCGGATGCAAGCCGACGGGTCCCCGCCGGAGCGGCGCCCGCTGCATCGCCGGTTTCAAGCTGATTCTCTGTATTGCTCGCTTGGTCGGCCTTGGTGGATTTGGGTTTGAGAATCACGAACCACAAAAGCGCAAACGCAAAGAGCACCACCACGATGGGCAACGCCCGGCGGACCGGGCTGACTTGCCGCCGACGGGTATGCACCGCTGATTGACGCGAAACCCCACGCGACGATTGGCTTGGAAGACTCATCCGTTATCCCTCCGCAACACACCTTGCTCGCACACGACCCGATCCATCACGCGATCGTGTGCCTCCATTGGTACCCGCCCGACCACCTGGCATGAAAAACACACACCAACCAGCGGGCACAAAGCACCCCCAACGAGCAACCGATCATAGAAGCCCTTGCCCCGCCCGAGCCGACCACCATCACAATCAAATGCAAGTCCCGGCACCACCACCATTTCAAGCCCAGAAACAGGGATCCGCTCGCAGTTTCCACCCGGCGACCGCACACCGTATCGACCAACCACCAGGTCCGTGTCCAGATTCATGATCGCGGTCGGCACCATCGTCCCCGCGTCCCAATCCACCCTCGGCACACACACCCGCTTGCCTGATTCCAACGCCGACACCATCAACCCATCCAGATCGACCTCGGTGCCCAAGGCTGCGTACACCAGAATCGTCGATGCCTGTTTGTACTCGTCAAGTTGTTCAATCAATGCGCAAATCCGCGCCGAATGAGTACGCCGATCATCTTCGCTCATCGCGCTGAGCGCCGCCTTGCTCGATTTGCGGAGCCCATGCTTGGTCACATCGTGATCCATCATCGCCCGCCCGGCGTCCGCACCACCCGCGTCGGCACACCCAGCCCAAAACGCGGATACACCCGCGTCGCGATCTCGGGCATGAGCCCGTCAATCCTCGCGCGTGCCTGATCGAGGTACCCGTGCGTGGAGATCACGATCAGGTCCGGATTGCTCTTGGGCAGCTCGTCCCCCGATCGAACCACCACCCCGAACCGATTCATACCGACCTTGCCCGGATCATCGTCAAAGACCCCCGCAACACACCCGCGATGCGAGCAGATAAAGTGCCCGTAGGCTTCCAGGTCATTGCCCGCGCCAAAGAACGCGACCCGCTGCCCATCGCGCACGACAACTTGATCGCCCTCCGCACGCTGCGCCGGCATCGGCAACGATGAACCGGCGTGGTAGGTATCGTTGAACGCCCGCAACCCCGGACAAGTCGCAGCGAGCATCGTTTCAAGTGAATCAACCCCACGCACAAGCAGCGTCGACCCCGAATCAGTCGCCGACAAGTCGTACCCGCGCAGCCCCATCGGCTCGGCGAACTCACGCACCGCCAACCAACCCTCATCCATATCACGCAGCCCAACATCATGAAAGAACACCACGCACCGATCCGTCAAACGATCGGCGATGCCCTCAAAGTCCTTGACGATCTGTTCGTTGATGTGCTCGCCATCGACAAAGATCAAACTGTATTTTTCACGTCGGCACGCGCTGTCGAGATCCTGTGGACTGAACCCCTTGGTCACACGAACATCAAGCCCGAGCTTGCCCGCAACCCGGCGCGTCACCGCCGACCCATCATCAGACCCCATCGAGGTCTCGGCGTCAATCGCATCGACCAACGCCGGGCGCATCAGATGAGCGATGAGCATCGTCGAGATGCCATACGCATTGCCAATAACAAGCGACGCGTTTTCTTCATCGGTGTTTGCTTCTTTGAGCGCGTCGCTGACGAGCATAAAAAACCACGCATCGCGCAGCCCAATAGCAATCTGCCGATAGCTCGGCGTCGAGAACCTCGCCCGCGGCCCCCACTGCTCGCGATGGGCAAGCCCCGCCCACAGCATCGCCGGCGAACCAAGCTCGAACACAAACCCCTCGTCGTTGTACGCCTGGACAATCGCTGGAAACATGCGTCTGTTTTTCCCTTCCGGTACCGAAGCAATCGCCTCCGCCACGCCCAAGGCTACGCACCCGGGCCAATGCCTGCCCAGATCAACACGGTATCATCCACCCACAGGAGATTGACCAATGAACCGTACATCCATGATCGCGCTGTCCGTACTGCTGCCCCTCTCCCCCGCATGGGATCTGCCGATGCCGCTCCAACCGGGATCAACCAAAACCCGGGCATCATCACTGCCATGATCGACGCCGGGGCAGATGTCAATCAACACCAGAACAACAATATCACCGCCCTGATGTTCGCCTGTGTCATAGCCACCAACCCTGATGTGATCGCAAGGCTTCTCGATGCGGGTGCCGATGCCACCCTCGCTGATACTAACGGAACAACAGCCCTCGATGCTGCAAGGAACAACGAAAACCTTGTCGGCACCAAAGCCTTCAAGCAACTCGAAGAAGCATCCAACTAGATTGTGTCCGACTCCTCGTTTTCTTGGTGCGATGGGCTTCCAGCCCGTCTCTTTGTATGCTCTGGCCCAAAAAGAAGACGGGCTGGAAGCCCATCCCACCAGAAGAAAAACCACCATCAGACGCGACCAAACCCGATCTATTTTTTCTGCATCTTCCGCGCACGCGCAAGATCAAGGTACTCCCGCAGCACACGCTCGGCCCCGACATCCTTGGGCTCGTAGTACCGCTTGGGCACCCCAAGATAGTCCTGCCCGCTGAGTTGGTCCTTGGCGTTGTGCGAGTATTCGTATTTCTCGCCGCTGTGCTCGCCCACCCGCTGGGCGGAACCGTCGCCGCCCGACTGAGCGATCGGCGAGGTGTTCTTGTCACGCAGATACACCGGCACCGGGATCACCCGGTCCTTGCGGACATCATCGAGCGCAGCGTCAATGGCGACATA
>JAESUL010000276.1 GCA_016763115.1 Phycisphaerales bacterium
AGCCGGCGAACGAAGATTGGTTTACGAAGCGCATGACAGAGATCCGCAACGAACTCTACGGGATCGACCAGCCCGAAGATTCATCCGTGGATCAGGACAAGGATGCAGACCCTGCGGGCACAGGTCTGGGTTTACCCACCGGAGGGATCGAGATCCCGGACCCGACTACCGCTCCATCGGGGAGGCCCAAGCAGATTGATCTCGATTCAGAGGATGAAGCCCAGTTAGAGGATTTCGATACCATGAAGCTCTCGCCGGAACTCCTTTCGATTCTGCGTGGTGAGGCTGCCCCCGTTGATCGGTTTATCGGAAGAGATGTTTCCAGCAGTGACATCTACGCCGAGCACATCCGTCTCGGCGAGCGATTGATCGCCAAAGAACGCTACTTCGATGCCGAGGAACGCTTCACGCGCGCGCTGGCCATCCGCCCCGGAGATATCACCGCCCAGATCGGACGCATACACGCCCAGATCGGCGCCGGGATGGTGCTCTCGGGTTCGGTAAACCTCCAGAGCATCCTGACTGATTCGCCACATCTCGCCGGCACGCGGTACTCACTCAATCTCCTCCCATCGCCCACGCGGACCAAGATCCTCATCGAGGGGCTGCGCCTGCGGGCGGGGGTGGTCAAGGTCAACGACCATGAGTTGCACGATGATCGTCGAATCCGGGTTTCGTCGGGCTTGCTCTTGGCCTACATCGGGTTCCAGACCCTCAATGCCGAGGCGGTTGACGATGGGCTCGGTGTGATGAAGGAGAGCGGTACCCAAGCCGACCAACGGCTCGCGCGTCTGCTCGAGCAGATCTGGGATGTCTCGCTCGAACTGCTCGACGAAGCCAGCTCTTCGGGTGTGAACCCCGAGAAATGAACACGCTCCCAGAGGAACACGCACCGATGAGCGATGCAGATCCGATCCCAAAGAGCGCCCGAGGTGCATCCATCCGCGACTACTGGACCGACGGCTCGGTGTCCTCGCTGTGCGAATCGATCTCCAAGCTCGCCAAGGTTGCTATCGAGTTCCGCGATGAACGCGGGCTTGTGCTGCCCGCTGGCTCGATCGCCGACACCCCCGGAATCGAAAAACCAATCGCTCCCGGTTCGGCGGTCTCGCCCATCATCGTCGAGGGTTGCGTCATCGGGTCCATTGTGGTTCACCCGTCTCGAGATCAGGGCGCGGACCATCAACTTGTCGAGCACATTGCCGGTCTGATCGCCCAGACCACCGCCGAGCGATGCGTCGATGTCGCCGAGCTGCGGATTCGGCTCCAAGAAATCGGGCTGCTCTACGAGCTCAGCTCCCTGCTCGTCCGAGGCGGGCGGGCCAAGGACACGCTGCATGTCTCGCTTGAATCTGCGATCAACATCCTGCACCTCGACGCCGGGGCGGTGATGCTCTTGCCCGAGGATGCCGATGGGTTGTCTCGCGCCGAGCGAGAAGATGAACTCGAACGCTCGACCTCGATCGGGCTGTCCAAGGGCTGGCTCGATTCGCCGATCCCGCTAAGCAAAGACCGCGTGTTCGATCGCGCCTGCCTCGCGGGGCATGTGGTCGCGGTCGAAGACCTCGTCAACGACGAGCGTGTGATTTTGCCAGAGGACTGCCGCGATGAAGGGCTTGGCTCGTTCCTCGGCGTCGGCATGGTCTTCGACGGGCGACCGATCGGCGTCATCCGGCTGTACGCCAAATCCAAGCGGGTCTTTACACCCTCAGAACAAGCCCTGGTCCGTTCGATCGGGCAGAGCGCTGCGGCTGCGGTCGAACAAGCACGGATGATCAAGCTCAAAGCCCGCGAACGCAGAACCCACCGCGCGCTCAAAATCGCCAGCGAGGTCCAGAAACGGATGCTCCCCGACAAAATCCCGCAACTGCCAGGCATCCAACTCGCGGCACGCTTCCGCCCGAGCCAAGAAATCAGCGGCGATTTCTACGACCTCTTCCCAGTGCGCGACAAACTCGGGCTCATCGTCGGCGATGTGGTCGGAAAAGGCGTCGGCGCGGGGATGCTGATGAGCTCGGTCCGCGCAACACTGCGCGCCTACGCCGAGCTCTCCGATGATCTCTCGCGGGTGATGTCACGCACCAACGATGCGTTGTGCCGAGACACCTCGGTCAACGAGTTTGCCACCATCTGGTACGGCATGCTCGACCCGACCACGCTTGAGCTCACCTACACCCTCGCCGGTCACGAACCACCGATCTTGTTCCGCAAAGACGCACAAGGATGGTCCGCGATGATCCTGCCGGGCGGCGGGCTCGTCGCCGGCGTGATCGAAGGGCAAGAGTATGCGATGGAATCAATCCAGCTCAAATCTGGCGATTTACTCCTCGCCTACACCGACGGCATCACCGACGCCGTGTGCTACGAGAACACCCGATTTGGCAGAGACCGTCTGCTCGATACCGTGATGCAATCATTGCGTGAGCACCCCGAGCGGAGCGCAACGGAGGTGCTCGAACATGTGTTCTGGTCCCTGCGTCAGTTCAGCGGGCTCGCGGGGCAGGCCGACGATGAAACACTCGTCATGATGCGGATCGGCTAATCCAAAACGAAAGCCGCCCAATCGCAGTCCTTGCGATCGGGCGGAAATAATCAGCGGTGTTGTGCTTTCATCAAGCGGCGAACGGGCCTTCGTCGTCCTCGGTGCTCATCCATCGGTTCATCGGGATGGGCTCAAAGTACTCGTCAACCTGCTCGGCAAGGTCGGCGACCTTGGAATCAAGCGCAGCGAGCGCCTGCTCTGCGTGGGCGATACTGTCCATCCGTGGTTCCTCCGAAGAGTGTGAATCGGTCTGCCGCCACGACGCGCTGTGGTCGCGAAACGAGAGCGGGGCGGGTGGTTCGGTCTCCGGCTCATACGAGTGGAGTTTCAGATTCGGCATGCGTCACCTCCTTGGTCGGCACTACGGGCGTTCCATCGTGCAATTCGAATCGTCCAGAGGTCGCGTTGCCTTGAGCCCAAACACTCTCTGAGTGTCTGATTGTGCGGATTAGGTGAAATAGCGATGCCCATGGCCTCAACTATCGGTGATATCGGGTCGGGCGGATTAGTCTTCGCCCGTCTGCTTGGGATCAGATTTAGCCTCAATTGTCACTGTTTTGGCTGCTGATTCCGCTGTTGATTCCGTTGCTGATTCCAATACAGGTTTGGGCGATCCGATCTGCGGCTCGGTCCCCTGCACCATCCGCGAAAGATTGCTCCGGTGCTTGTAAATCACCAGTATCGCCAGCGCAACGGCAACAATCAAGAACGGCATCCCCACAAAGTGAACCTCGCCCTTGAGAATATCCGTATGCAAACCACGCCACTTGGGATCACCGCGAAGCATCACCATCTGCCGGGTTCGGAACTGGGCAAAGTAGTACCATGTCCACAGCGGCAATGTGCCCGCCGCCATGCACGACGCCATCGAAATATACCGCCACAGCATCAACACCACAAAGAACACCACCGCCGCACCAACCGCCGGGACCGTCATTGCCGGGAATACCCCGAGCATCGCCCCAAGCGCGGTCGCCACACCCTTGCCCCCCTTGAACCCGATCCAAGGCGAGAACATATGCCCAAGCACGGCGCACACCATCACCAGCAACCACCCCCACGCATCGGGCGCATCCATCGAGAGCCGACACAGCGTGCCCATCATCGAACCGGCCAAAAGAGTCGGCGCAAGCCCCTTGGACATATCAAAGAAGAAACAGATGAAAAAGAACTTCTTGCCCAGCACCCGCCCAAGGTTCGAGGCCCCAATATTCCCAGAGCCCACCGTGCGGATATCAATACCCTGCGCCTTGCCGATCAACAACCCAAACGGGATTGAACCGAGCAGGTACGCGCCGATGCCGTACACCAACCACATCATTTCACAAACCGGTCCATCAACACACGGATGATGTTGCCAAAGACCTCATCGGTCGATCCGCGTGCATCCACACGCAGGTACCGCTTGGCATCCGGATCATTCTCGATCAGCCCCCGGTACCCCGCGCGGACCATGGCGTGGAACTCGGCCCCCTTGGCCTCCATCCGATCGAGCAACGGGTTGAGCCTTGATGCAGCGGTCTGCTGGTCGATGTCAAAGATGAGTGTGGCGTCGGGCATGACGCTCTGCATCGCGATCTCGGCAGCCGCCGTGATTTCC
>JAESUL010000277.1 GCA_016763115.1 Phycisphaerales bacterium
CGGACAAACTGCTTGTCGAAGCTGGGTTGCGAATGCCCCGGTGCGTATCCGCTCATGGGCCAGAATCTGCTTGAGTCCGGGGTGAGGGCCTCGTCAATCAGGATTGGATCGTCGTCGATGATGTTGCCAGCGGAATCGATAGGGAACCCGAACTCGAACTTGGTGTCCGCGAGGATGATCCCGTGGTCCTTGGCGTACGCCGAGGCGGCGATATAGATTTCGAGCGATCGCCCGCGGAGTTTTTCCATCAACGCGCGTCCACCCATGGACTCGATATGGGCGCACGCTTGCTCGAATCCGATGTTCTCATCGTGCCCTTCGTCGGCTTTGGTCGCGGGGGTGAAGATCGGTTCATCGAGTTTGCCGCAGCGCTCGATGCCTGCGGGGAGGTCGATGCCGCAGACGCGTTGGGTCTGCTGGTACTCTTTCCATCCTGACCCTTCGAGGTACCCACGGACGACGAACTCGACGGGGATGACCTTGCATCGTCGTCCGATGGTGATCCGCCCTTGGAGGTGCTCGCGGGTGGTCGAGCCGGTGAAGGCGGCGTCGGGGATCTGGTCGGCATTGGTGGAGATCAGGTGGGTTCTACAGAGCCCTTGGTCCTCGATCCACCGGAGCCAGAACGAGGCGATCTCGGTCAACAAAACGCCCTTGCCCCCGATGGGCGTGGGCATGACGACATCGAAAGCACTGATCCGGTCGCTGGCGACGATCAGCATGGTGTCGTTGCCCGCAGGGGACGAGGAGGGGAGGGTGTAGGTGTCGCGGACCTTGCCTTGGCGACGATCCGGGAGGGACAGATCGGTGTCGAATACGGACATGGTGTTTTGGGAAGAATGGGTGCCGGCGGTGGAGGGGTCGGGGGTGGTCTGCATATCCTCAGAATAGGACTTAGCCGGGCTCGGGGCTCTGAAAAATCAAGTTTTCTGTGTTTGGCAGACTCGCCCATTCGACGGGGATACGGTTGTTGAGAAGGGCCACGCACCGGCGGGGCATCAAGGAGTGCGTTGTATAGATGCTGCGGTATGTTGCTCTTGATCGAACCGAGTCCTCTGGGGACAAACCGCTGAGCGGGGCTTATCTGCTTGGCCCCGATTCGGTCCCGATCGCCGGCGAGGTCATCTGCGACCAGGGGATCATCCGGTGCGAAAAAAACACCACCGAAGCGGCGGCTCTTGCGCTCCAGATCCACCTTGACCAAGCACAACTCGATTTGGTTGATGACGGAGCCGAAATCACCGACGGCGTGTATTTACGCCCGCTCGGGATTCTCACGCTGCAAACCTGTTTGCTCCCCGAGCGGGACCGCCCGTACCAACTCACGCTCGAACTCGCCCGCCACCGCATCATGATGTTCATCAATCGACTCGAGGAATGGCAGGCGTTTGACATCCCCGAAGATACCCCCGTGATGCGGCTCTTCGCGTGCGCACGGGCGGTGTTTACCGACGCGCTCGTCGCAGCGAGTGATTCGGTCGAGAGCGATTCGGTCGCTGCCAAGCTGGGGATGCGGGCGTTGTGGATCGGGATCGAAGCCTCCGAACGGCTCACACTTCTGATCGCGCAGAATGATTTCCGTCAACGAATGAGCGGCGAGATGTACATGGGCATCGCCGACGACGGCCCCAAGATCAACAAACGCGCCAAGCCCGTTCTGCACCCTTCGCGTGGGGGGGTGGTGCTGCCTCAGAAACCCGCGATCGGGTGCATGGTTTCGCCGGCGGTCTTCGATTACCGAACCAAGCAAGCGATCGAGAAATCCTGCGATTTTATCACGATGCCCATGCGCTGGATCGAGATGGAACCACGCGAGGGCGAGTATGACTACGCACCAACCGACAAGTGGATTGAATGGGCGATCCGTACCGCCAAAATCCCGGTGGTCGCCGGGCCGCTGATTGATTTCCGCCCGACGAGTGTCCCCGAGTGGTTGTACATCTGGGAGAACGATTACGAGACCTTGCGTGAACTTGTTTATGAGCACATCAAGGCACTGGTCACCCGGTATCGGCGGACAATCACGCGATGGACCGTGTGCTCGGGTTTGCACACGGGCGAGCACTTTCGGCTTTCGTTTGAGCAGATGATGGACCTGACGCGGATCTGTGTGCTGCTTGTCCGCAAGTTGCATCCGCGTGCAACGATGCAGATCGAGATCACCCAGCCCTGGGGCGAGTACCACACGACGGACCGCCAGTCGCTCCCGCCCACGCTGTACGCCGAGATGCTCTCGCAAGCGGGTGTGCAGATCGACGCGTCCTCGCTACGGATTCAGATGGGTTCGTGCGGACAAGGGCAGAGCACCCGCGACCTGATGGCGTTCAGCGCGATGCTCGACCATTACGCGATGCTTGATCGCCCGATCGCGATTTCTGCGATCGGTGCGCCCGCTGCAATCGACAACGGGCAGTCGGAAGATTGCCCGCAGCCCGGCTACTGGCGTCAGCCCTGGTCCGATGCATCACAGGCGCAGTGGATGTCGGCGGTCTCCGCGATCGCGCTTTCTAAACCATTCGTTCAGAGTTTCTGCTGGCATGACCTCGCCGAGACCACCAACGCGCCGACGGAGATGCCAGCGGGCGGTTTATTGGGCGAAAAATACCATCCGCGTCCTGCGCTCGCGCGGATGATCGAGGCACGCAACGCCGTCACCGCGGGGCTCTTTCCCACCCGCGTCTCGACACTCGATGTACTGGGTGTCGAAGGCGATCCCTCGCGGGTGGTGCTCCGGTGACCCAGGGTCCGCGACAACAAGTTGATTCATCAAGCAAGGATTGGTCACGGACACCGGCAGCCATGTTTTCGGCAGCATTGCTCGGTGTCGTCTCGCTGGGGGGGATCGGTTGGTCGATGCTGCAAGGCGAACCCGGTGCCATCCAAGCATCGGCGCCATCATTGATGATCGGGGAAAATGAGCAGGGAAATACGGCATCGGCATCGGTGATCCATCTGGTCGAGATCAATACCGCTTCGATCGCAGAACTCCAACTTCTCCCCGGGATCGGCCCGGTCACCGCCGAGGCGATCGTGGATGATCGCGACAAAAACGGGCGGTTCGACACCATCGAGGACCTCGATCGCGTGCATGGCATCGGTCCAAAGACCATCGCCAAACTCCGCGGGCGAGTCCAGATCGAACCAGATCGTGCAACGATCACTCCGGGCGGGTAGACTCTTGGAATCAAATGAACGACCCGGTTGGGCGGCGTGTGGCTGTCGATCCCGGTGCGCCTGTGCGCTCATGGAGAAAAAGCCGCAACGATGGAGCGATTGGTCAAAGCCATCCGAACCGACGATGCGTTTTGTGCGTTGCGCGGGGCGATTGAATCGGGCAGCCGGATCATCGCCACGGGCGGCGGCGGGTGCGCGGTCTCCATGGTCGCATCGGCGCTGACCCAAGAATCCTCGCGGACGATTATGATTGTCTGTGCCCACATTGATGAGGGCGAGGACATCGTCTCGGAGATCAACGCGATCGTGCCGGGCGCGGCCGTGGTTTTTCCCGCGCTCGAACTGACACCGGGTGAAACCGAAGTCAGCGCGGAACTGTTTGCTGCGCGCTCGATGATGCTGCGCCGATTGGCGGTCGGCGAGGTGCCCAAGGTGGTCATCGCCCCGATCGCGGCACTCATGCAGCCCGTGCCCAGCGCCGATCGGCTCGATGGGTTGGTCCGCTCGATCACAATTGGCATGTCGGTTGATCCGACCAAGCTCATGGAATGGATGAACGAGGGCGGGTACGAACGCGTCGAAACGATCGAGCACCCCGGACAGTTCGCATCGCGTGGCGGGATCATTGATGTGTTCCCGCCGACCGGCCCGCACTCCACACCGGTCCCGGTTCGGCTTGATTTCTTTGGCGATGAGATCGATTCAATCGCGGAAATAGATATCGACACGATGGGCTCGGACCGCAAGGTTGATCGTGCTCTTTTAGCAGCGGTGGGGCAGTCACAACTCGCCCAGCGGTCCGATGATCAATCAATGCTCGAGTATTTGCCCGCAGATTCAGCGGTGATTCTCGCAGAAACTTTCGAGATCGTCGAGCAGGGACGCGGGTACTACGAACGGATCACCGATGGGCGTTCAATCTTCGGCCCCCCCGCGGTTCTTAAGGTGCTCGAGTCTCGGTTCCATTCGCTCGTAGAGATGAACCAGTTCTCGGCGGGCAAGGCCGGGGCCGATGTGCTCGTCGATCTCCCGACACGGACACTCCCGCCCTTCGATCGCGACACCGCGTGTGCGGTGCGCGAACTCGGCGAGTTGTGCGAGGATGGAGCATGGGTGCAACTGATGTGCACCACCAAAGGCAAAGTCGATCGGCTCGGCGAACTGATCGAGATTCATGCGCCCGGGTTGCGGATCGAACGCACAGAGATTGATATTCGGCGCGGATTTGTGTGGGACGGGAGCAGTGCTCGCTTTGCCATGGTGCCATCGGGGGCGATGCTGCATCGCTCATCGGTGCGTCGGCGTGTGCAGAAGATCCGCTCGGGGCGGACGATGGATACCTTCCTCGACATTGCCGAGGGCGATTATGTTGTCCATGCGGACCATGGGATCGCACGGTTTGTGGGCATGCGCGTGATGTCCGCCGGCGGGATGCGCACCACCGAAAAACAGCAACGCCCGTCGATCCTTCCCACCAAGACCGCGAAGAAAAAGAAGGAAGAGCAAGAGGAATACCTGACGCTGGAGTTCGCCGGGCGTTCCAAGCTGCATGTGCCGTGCTCGCAGATTGATCTGATCCAGAAATATGTCGGCGGGTTCAGCGGCAAGCC
>JAESUL010000278.1 GCA_016763115.1 Phycisphaerales bacterium
AAGACCTTGCTTGCGGAGAGGCCTACCATCGGGTGCCATGTACACTGCCCGGCTGGAATTCCCCTTCGACTAGAGCCGCATCATCGGCCCGCACCGTGGGTACACAAAGAGCAGACACCGAGCAGTACCCATGCCCTATCACACCCACCAACGCGAAAGAACTGTTTTACGATTCATGATCGTATTGATGCTCTTGGTCTCTTTCCGCCCCGCGATTGGATCGGAGCCGATCCACAAAGCCCTCACCAACGGGCTCGAACTCGTGCTGTTCGCAGATGATGTACAGGATAAGGATTCCGCCCAACCGATCCAGGTCTGGCTTCAGATCCATTCGGGATCGGTGGCGGAGACCGATGCCCAGCGCGGCGCCGCGATCATGCTCCAGCACGCCTCGCCCATCGGCACCGCAACGATGGACCAAGAATCCATCAACGAGTTGTTCGCTGTTGGCGGGTACAGCCCGCTGCTCGGCGAGGGCTCATTCACCCACTTTGACCAGACCACCATCATGCTCCCTGCACACGACGCAGAAGATATTGAACAGATCCTTCATTACTACAAAGACCTGCTCGACGCGCACCGGATCAACGCCAAAGCCTTTGCCCAAACGCTCACCACGCTGAGCACCAAGCGTTCCGCCGGCCCAAGAAACAACCAAGAAATCTGGATTCCCCAACTCCTCGACGGGCTCGCCCCCGGCGAGCGCCTGCCGTTGCCCGATCTCGCTGCCCTTGAACTGCTCACACTCGACGAGGTCAACGCCTTTGCGGACCAGCACTACCGCCCGTCCAACGCAACCATCATCGTCGTCGGCTCCTTTGATCCCGCGAGCATCGCCCAACAAATAACCCGAACACTGGGCACCATCGAAGCGCACCAGCCCGAAGCCGCGAATCCGAGTTCGTTCGAGCAGGGCTGCGCCAGCCGGGTTGAGGCTTCTGAAAACATTGGTTCTGATCGCACCGAGGTCGCGCTGCTCTGGTTCTACCCGATCTCGTTTGCGAGCATGGGCGACGGCGAGGGTGTTCGGCGGGTGGTTGTCGAGAAGGTGGCGTCCGAACTCGTCCGCCACCGCATCAACGCCCAACTCCGCCGATCAATGGATGGCATCCAAGAAACCGACGGGTCAATCGTCAACCTCTCTGGCAACCTACGCGCCTCGCAGATCGTCGGCACCATCAACACCGATGAATGGGACACGGTATTGACCGATCTGTGCGCACAAACAGCCCGGCTGGTCAACGACCCGATCAGCGACGACGAGTTCACCCGCGCGCGGCGCACAAGCCTGCAGCAATGGCGATCAGATCAGATCGAGTGGGCATCGCTGGACACCCACAGACAGGCCGCGACGATCAACTGGATCGTTGCCGCCGGGCTGACCATCGACCCCGCCATCCGGAGCGATCGTGCATCGAGCGTGCTGGCCACCATCACCAACGACGAGATCCACCGGACCATCAAGCTGCGATTCAACCTTGACGAGACCAATGTCCTCATCGTGATGCCCAAGGACACCATGCCGAGCGCACAAAGTGTTCAGGAAGTCTTTGGCGACGCATTACGCCTCGACCCCGACCCGCTTTCGCCCGTTTGGCTCGACCAGTTCGCCCCGCCGATCATCGCCTCGATTCCCTATGGCGGCGAGATCCGAGAAATCTCTCAGCACACCGCTTCGGGCGTGTGGACCGGCATCCTCAACAACTCCATCATCGTCCGTCAACGCACTATGAACGATCCCGAGGGCATCGCCGAGCTCCGCATCACCCTTCACCACCCTCATCATCCGGAGGGCGACGCGACTGTTCTTGATGCAGCAACCAGCGGATGGTGGATCCCCTCGACGACCAAACTCTCGGCTGGTGACATCCGGGCGATCTTGGCCGAGTTTTCGATGAGTATCCGCCTGGATCAATCATCCAAGCACACCCAGCTCATCATCCGCGCGCCCGACGCTGCCATCGACCGCATGATCGAGCTCGGGTATGTACTTATCAGCAACCCCGAGATTGACCCGCGAGGCTTTGCCCAATGGCAAGCACACAAGAGCGGATCGAACGCCGATGAGCATGCCGGGCTGATCGACTTCGCCATCGAGGGGTACACCGATGCGATGCGGACCAAGCCGGCTGCTGCCTCTTGTTCATTGCCCGGGGATGTTTCACGCCGCCAGGCGACTATGGCATTGCATGAGCTCACCCGCGCATCGCCCATCGAGATCGCAATCGTGGGCGCGAGCGATGCCGAGGAGACACTCGAAAAAGTTGCAACCTTCTTCGGCACCCTCTCCCCACGCCCGGCCCCGACCAGACGGGTGCCCTCAGAGATTGACGAGCAACCCATCGCGCCCGAGCAGACCATCGTGTTGGCCGCCGATGATGAGTTGAATGATTTGGACGATTCATCCAACGCAGGCGTGGTGGTCGGGCTTATCGCGTGCGAGGACAACGACCTGGCGTGTGTGCGTGCGATGATTGTCGCCAGCATGGTGCTGGGCGAGCAGATTGACCATCTCGTCAGCACCAACCACCAGCACGATCCCGATGCCCAAAGCCTGTCGCCAAGGGTCTACTTCGATGCCCGGTTCCCCGGACAAGCCCTCCTGCTGGCATCGATCCAGACCACCAGCCCCGAGCACTTCGGCGACGAAATCGAACGCCTCTTCGCCGACCTTGCCCGCACGCCGATCCCCCAAAGCACACTCACCAAGTACATCGAGATCATCGACAACGCCCTGGCCAACCAACTCCCAACCGCCGAGTTCTGGGCAACAAAGCTCTCAATACTCTCGCTGAGCGGGCAATCCATCGAGGATGTCTGGGTGATCCGCGAGGCGTACCTCGGGCAGACCCCCCAATCACTCCAGCAGCACTTCGCACAATCAATGGACGAGGGTCGGCACCTGCGGATCGAGATCCACGAGCAAGACTGAGCCTGCTTGGCGCTTGACCAGATCATCCACGCATCCTAATGTAGCCTTGACTACATAGGAGATTTCCCTTGGCTTCAATCCTCAAAACGAATCTGTCGATCTCGAAACTGCTCATCGTGCTGGTCTGCGCCCTGGGGCTGTTCGGATGCCAGAAAGACGCCACCAAAGCCGATGCCCAATCAGGGCAAGATGACACCCGGTACCGCATCGTCACCACGACGGGGATGATCACTGACCTGACTCAGCGCATCGCCGGCCAACGCGCCAGCGTCACTGGGCTGATGGGCACCGGGATCGATCCTCACCTTTATGCACCGACCCGCTCGGACATCCGCAAGGTCTTGGGCGCCGATGTGCTGTTGTACTCTGGGTCGCTGCTCGAGGGCAAGATGACCGACGCGTTTGATCGTGTTGCCAAATCAGGCACCACCACGCGCGCGGTGACTGAGCACATCGACGAGTCGTTTCTGCTCACGCCCCCCGAGTTCCTTGGTCACCCCGACCCGCATGTCTGGATGGACCC
>JAESUL010000279.1 GCA_016763115.1 Phycisphaerales bacterium
GGCCGGCGTTTCGAGGGGGTGTGCTTTGATCTTTGTGACTGTTGGGCATCAGATGGCGTTTGATCGGATGGTCCGTGCGATCGACCAGTGGGCGGGGGAGCGTGGGCGGGACGATGTGTTCGCGCGGATTGGCGTGACGGAGTACCGCCCCGAGCATATCGAGTTTCGGGCGCAGATCGACCCCAATGATTTTCGGGATCTGGTTGCCAAGGCCGACGCGGTGGTTGCTCACGCCGGGACGGGGACGATACTGACTGCGCTCGAACTCGGGACGCCGATTCTGGTGATGCCTAGGCGTGGCGACCTGATGGAGACCCGCAACGACCACCAGATTGCCACCGCCCAGCGGTTTGAGGCGCTCGGGAAGGTGGATGTGGCATTGGACGAGATCGAACTGGTCGAAAGGCTCGATCGGCTGGCGGATTTAGGCACCCATGAGATGATCAGCACAGACGCATCGCCGGAGTTGATTGAGACGCTTCGGGGCTTCATCCACGGGGAGAATGAGCCGAATTAGAGGACAGGAATGAACACGATCCCCGCTGGTGGCGTACGCTATCGGACGGGAACGAGTAGTTTTTGTAGGTTGAAGGAACGAACACATGACGCACACGATGGCAGACCATGCAGCGGTACTCCGCGAGAAGATCAATAATAAAACCGCGATTGTCGGGGTTGTTGGGCTCGGGTATGTTGGGCTCCCGCTGGCTGATGCGTTGCACACCGGCGGGCTCGGGATTCTCGGCTTTGATGTCGATCCCTCGAAGATCGAAATGATCGCGAAGGGCGAGAGTTATCTCAAGCATCTCGGCGCGGACATGACCGTGCGGCTTGGCAAATCGGACAAGTTTGACGCGACCACAGATTTCACTCGACTTGACGAGCCCGATGTGATTCTGGTGTGTGTGCCGACACCGGTTGGGCCGCACTTGGAGCCTGATCTTTCGTATGTGATCCAGACCGCGGTTGATATTGGTGCTCGGCTGCGACCCGGGCAGTTGGTGGTGCTTGAATCAACGACCTATCCGGGGACAACCGAGGACGAGTTCCTGCCTGCGATGCTTAAATCTGCAGAAGAGAATGGGCGCGGAACATTCGAGGTCGGTAAAAATGTGTTCTTGGCATTCTCGCCCGAGCGTGAAGATCCTGGGCGCAAGTCACACAACACGACGACGATCCCCAAGCTTGTTGGCGGGGTTGGCGAGACATCGACGGAGTTGGCTGCAGCAACTTATGAGCTCGGGGTCGATTCGGTGGTGAGGGTGAGTTCGGCGCAGGTTGCTGAGGCTGCCAAGATTCTAGAGAATGTATTCCGTGCGGTGAATATCGCGATGGTGAACGAGTTGAAGATTGTGTTTGATGCGATGGATATCGATGTGTGGGAAGTGATCCATGCAGCGTCTACGAAGCCTTTTGGGTTTATGCCGTTCTTTCCGGGCCCTGGGCTCGGTGGGCACTGCATCCCGATCGATCCGTTTTACCTGACCTGGAAGGCGCGTGAGCACGGGCATGTGACCCGGTTTATCGAGCTCGCTGGCGAGATCAATCGTGGGATGCCTGAGTTTGTGGTTGCCAAGGTTGCCGGCGCGCTCAACGACGATGAGAAATCGGTCAAGGGTGCGAATATTTTGGTGATCGGTTTGGCGTACAAGCCCAATGTCGATGACACCCGCGAGACGCCCGCAGCCGAGATTATCGAGTTGCTTGCCGATCGCGGCGCGAAGCTGACCTACCACGATCCGCATGTTCCCAGCTTCCCTTCGATGAGAAACTATGATTTCTCGATGGACTCGGTGTCGCTTGATAAGGCGACGCTTGAGGCTGCGGATTGTGTTGTGATCGTTACGGATCATAAGATCATCGATTGGGATACGATCGGGAAGTATGCGTCATTGGTGGTTGATACACGCAACGCGATGGCGAGTGGGACGCATAATGCCCGCATCGTGAAGGCTTAAAGCGTTTAAAGATTGGATGAAGGGGACTTCTTGGCTGATGCACCGATCAACACGATGCGTGCGCACGAGGTCTTTGAAACCATCGCAGAGCAGTACGCCCACAAGGACGCGGTTGTTTGCGATGGCGAACGGTTAACCTACAAAGAACTCAATGCGCGTGCAAATCGGCTCGCGCATTATCTCATTGGGCTTGGCGTCAAGCGTGAGGAATATGTCGCGCTTGCGTTGCCCAAGTCGTGTGATTTGATCGTGGCGATACTCGGGATTCTTAAGGCCGGCGCGACCTATGTGCCGCTCGGTGACAATTTTCTGATTACAAAGTTGCGTGAGATCATGGATGATGCCGGGTGCGTCTTTGCGGTTGGGCGACGGGGGCATCTTGATGAGTTGTGGAGCCAGGGCGAGCGTGTCGTCATGCTTGATGATACTTTGGCGATGGCGGATTCAAATCCTGAGACAGCAGGGTCATCCCGGGATCTGGCGTATATTTTGTACACTTCAGGATCGACGGGCGAGCCTAAGGGTGTGCAAGTCGAGCACGCGGGTGTTGTGCGGTTGGTGGTTGGGCAGGAGTACATGCCGTTTGATTCTGAATCGAATCATTTTTTCATGGGCCCGATCTCGTTTGATCTATCGACGCTTGGGATTTATGGGCCATTGCTGAATGGTTCAACGATGGTCATTGTCCCCGAGTTGATTCCTGATGCTCGCAAACTTGAAGAACTGATCCGATCTGAGAATGTGAAAACCGGGATGGTGATCTTTGGGTTGTTCGCTTCGTTGCTCGAAGCACGCCCTGAGATATTTGCGCCAATGTCAACGGTGCTTGTTGGAGGCGAGGCGGTCTCGGCATCCGTGATGCGTCGGGCGATGGAACTGCTTCCTAATACACGATTCGTGAATGCCTATGGCCCGACCGAGGCGACGGTGCTCT
Source organism: Phycisphaerales bacterium (assembly GCA_016763115.1). Lineage (GTDB taxonomy): Bacteria > Planctomycetota > Phycisphaerae > Phycisphaerales > UBA1924 > UBA1924. Next base: position 2,893 of record JAESUL010000279.1, read on the forward strand.
CGACGACTTATCAGATCGAGAAGATCGACGACGATGCGCCGGCGACGATCCCGATCGGGAAGCCGTTGGTTGGGATGTCGCATGTTGTTGTTGATTCAGAGCTCATGGCGGTGCGAACAGGTGAGATGGGCGAGTTGTGCATGATTGGTGTCGGGGTTGCGCGAGGGTATCTCAACCGCGAGAAGTTGAATCGAGAAAAATTTCCGACGCTGGATTTCGACGGCGGTCGCAACGAGCGTGTGTACAGGACTGGGGATCGGGTGTATGAGTTGCCCGACGGAAATATTGTCTTTGATGGTCGGATAGATGAGCAGGTGAAGATTCGTGGATACCGGATCGAACTCGGCGCGATTGAAGCTTCGATTGAGCAACTCGATGCGGTCCATTCGGCGGCGGTTGTTGTCGTGGGCAAGGGCGGGTCGGCAAGGCTCGTTGCCTGCGTTGTTGGGGTGAAGGGCAAGGAAGAATCTATTCTTCGATATCTTAAGGGCAGGCTGACTGATTATATGATTCCCGATTTGGTGCTTCATGTCGATGGCTTTGAGGTCACCGCGAATGGGAAGGTCGATAAGCGAGCATTGGTTGAGCTGATCGAGCGTGTAGAGCAAGAGCAGTCGCGCACCGAATATTGTGCGCCCACAAACCAAACACAAAGAGTGCTCTGCTCGATTTGGGAGGAGTTGTTGGATTGCGGACGAGTGGGGATTGATGATTCATTCCTTGATCTCGGCGGGCACAGTCTTCGGGCGGTGATAATGTGCTCACGGGTGCGTGATCAACTCGATGTGGATATGGCGGTTTCGGTTGTGTTTGCAGGGCCAACCGTTCGGGAACTTGCTGAGTGGATTGATGACAGGGATCGATCAGGAAAAGCGATCGAGCGGATACCGGTCGCAGACCGAGCGGGGTGTCTCCCGATTTCATTTCATCAAGAGCGTTTGTGGATGCTCGATAAGATTCATCCGGGTGATTCGAGCTACAACATCTCGATTCGGCTAGTTTTTAAGGGTGATCTTGATGAACAGGCGATCCGCGGTGCGTGGCTCGCATTGCATCAGAGGCACGAAATACTTCGGACAAAGATAAATGAAACGGAGCAGGTGATTCTTGGGTGCGATGAGATCGAGCCGATTTTTCGATGGGAAGAGTGTGTCGATGAATCAGAGTTGGACTCTGTTCAGGCGAGAGAGTTTGGGCGCGTATTCGATCTTGAGGATGTTCCACTGATTCGTCTTTGCGTTTATAAGCTCAGCGAAAAGAAATCGGTACTTGCGGTTTCGATGCATCATGTCGTGTCTGATGCATGGTCCTGTGAAATACTTCGATGCGAACTCGAAGAGTTGTACTTGGCTATCGTTGAGGGGCGAGCGGATCGGCTCGACAAGTTGGAGGTTCAGTATGCAGATTTTTCGGTTTGGCAACGGGACCGTGCGAAAACACCAGAGTACGCCGAGAAACTGGCGTATTGGAGAGAGAAGCTCTCAGATGTAAAGGCTATTGATCTTCCCACCGATTTCTCTCGCACGAAGGAGTTGTGCAACGCCGGTCAGCGTGTGCAGATTGATCTGTCTGAGATGGTGGTCAGACGGATTCGGCAGATGGGCAGTGAGCACTCGGTCACAACGAATACCGTATTGCTTAGTGCATTCAATGTTTGGCTGCATCGGCTGGTAGGTGCTGAGGATATTGTTGTGGGAATGCCGATCGCCAACCGTGAGCAATCATCGCTCGAGGGGCTGATTGGATTCTTTATGGAAACCATCGCGTTGCGTGTTGCTGTCCGGGGGAATGATTCGTTTACCAATTTGCTTGACAGAACATCGCGTGAACTCTGGGCGGGGGTTGATCGATGTGATGTTGCTTTCCAGCATCAGGTTGAGGCAATTCACGGGCATGCACCTGCGGGGCGGAATCCATTATTCGAGGTGTTCTTCAACTACATCGCACTCAAGGTTCGCGGGACGGGCGGCGAGTGTTTGGACTTTGATGACCAAGAGGTTGACAACAAAACCGCAAAGTTTGATCTGACCTGCTACATCTTTGACGATGACGAGGCGATGTCTGTTGTGTTTAACTACCGAGAGTCATTGTTTACTGAGCAAACAATGGAACGCTACCTCGGCCAGTTTTTGCGTGTGCTTGAATCGGCGTTGAATGATCCGGGCGGGTGTGTATCGGGTTTGGATATTCTCCCACAGAGCGAGGCTGAGTGCTGGAAAGACACGCGGTGCAATGACATGCTCGGCGAGTTGCCCGGTGGGAATATTCTTGATGCGGTTGAGCGAACAGCCCGGCGGTGTCCCGGTGCGGTTGCAGTTCGATCATCTTACGGAGATCTGGGCTACTCGCAGATGATTCAGTGGAGCCATGGCGCATGTATTCAACTGCGAGAGAATGGTGTACGACCCGGTGATCGTGTGGTTGTTGGGCTTAAAGATCATCGGGAGTTTGCCGCTGCGGTGCTCGGGGTACTGCGTGCAGGTGCAATCTATGTTCCTGTCGATCTCGGATGGCCGAGCGCCCGCGTTGAGCAGGTGGTGTCGCTCTCGTCGGCCCGGATCGTTCTTTGTGATGAGGGAGTGTTTTTAGGTGCAGCTGCGGTTGCTCCGGGTGAGTGGAGTTCTTGTGCTAGTGAATGTGATGATATTCAGATCCAGGCAGACGACCCGGCGTATATGCTTTTTACATCGGGATCGACCGGGGTTCCCAAGGGGGTCGTGCAATCGCACCGCGGAGTGATTGAGCACAATGCGGTCTTTGCAGATTCGATGAGGCTTGAAGCCAGCGACCGTGTACTGATGCTCAGTTCGGTCGCGTTCGATGCTGCCCCGATGGATATGTACAGTGCTTGGTTTCGCGGTGCATCGTGGTGCCCGTTTGATCTTCAACGCGGTTCGGAAAAGGGACTGGAATCGTTCATTAGAAAACATGGGATTACAGTTTTTCATGCAGCACCGTCGGTGTTGCGTTGGTTTACCGGGGAGGGATTGGATTCGGATCGATTGCGAACGGTTCGATTGGTCGTCATCGGTGGCGAACCTGCATTCGGTGCTGATGTCGAGCGGGTGCGGCGGGTGTTCCCCGGTTGCACTGAGATGATCAATGGGCTGGGGCTCACAGAATCGTCTGTGTCGCTTCAGTATAAGGATGATCTTCGAAATCATGTGGAGATATGTGGAGCATTGCCAATCGGGCGAGCCAGCAAGGGGGTTTGTGTACGGCTCGTTGATTCGAGTGGTGAACCAACCGAGTTGTTCGGCGAGATTGAGATCGAGAGTTCGCGGATTGCTCTGGGGTATTGGGATGCAGAGCATCAGTGCATCGAACCCTTGGGGACCATGACAGAGGACGGGCACTCACGCTTGCGGACCGGGGACCTCGCGTTCATGCGTTCGGACGGGTTGCTTGTGCATTGTGGGCGTGTCGACAGGCAGATTCAGGTGCATGGATGTCGGGTTGAGATTGGCGAAGTACAACTGGTACTGGGTGCGATCGATGGTGTGCGTGAAGCTGTAGTTGTTGCCCTCGAAGATCCGGGCGGCGGGCATTCACTGTGCGCGTATATGGTGCTCGATCAGGGAGTTATCATGGCGGTTCGTGAACTGCGTAGTAAGATGGGCGGGCTGGTTCCTGGGTATATGGTGCCGAGTGAGTGGATGGTGGTCAAAAGGATTCCACGCATTGGCGGCGGAAAGGTTGATACGGCTGGGTTGCGATCGATGGTTGGGAATGATTCTGATGCCCATAGCGAGCAAGAATGCGAGCCCATCAACGAGATTGCTCGCGGCATCATCAATGTGTACGAGGAGATTCTCGGGTGCGAGCATGTACACGGCGAGAGTGATTTTTTCTTGCTCGGCGGGACATCGCTCAAGGCGATCCGTGCGTTTACATTGTTCCGTGAACGATACGCAACTACGCTGCCGATCTCTGTGATGTTTCAATCGCCAACACCAAATGCACTGGCTGCATTGATGGGCAATGAGCACAACGATTCTCAGTATGACGATCTCTTTATCGTTATGCGTGAGGGTGACAAGGCTCGCCCGGTGTACCTGCTTCCCGGTGTCGGTGGGCACCCGCTGGGCTTTGGCGCAATGTTGAAGCATCTTGATGATGAGCGTCAGTATATCGGGGTGCAACTTCCGGGTGTTGATGGATCGGGAGAAATGCTCGAGGGCATGCATGAGTTGGCCTTGTACATTGTGGATCGAATGGAGTTGCCCGCTGGTGCACGCGCACCGGATATGATCGGGTATAGCTTTGGAGGCGGGTTGGCGGTTGAAGTTGCGGTGCAACTACAAAGGAGAGGGCACCCCGCGGGAGATATTATTTTACTCGATTCACATTGCATGAAGGGGCTTGGGCGGAAGTCCGTACTTGGGCGGATAGTGGAGCACATTCGATCGGTGATGAATGGAGGCGAAGAGGGCGGGCTCGGATACCTCTTGAAGAAAATCAAGGGTGCGCATCGATCAACAAGCAATGAGAGTCGCAGAGAATCAGCAAATCCGAACATTGATTTGGTTATTCGACATCACTTTGAGGTTGCGATTCGGTACACTCCAAGCGGGAACTATGCCGGAGAAGTGACGCTGATCAGGGCAGATCAGCCTGAGTGGCTACGGTTTCACCACGATGACGGGGTGAATGGGTGGTCGCGATGGATTCAGCCGGAGAGGGTAAAAATTCAGGATATTGAGGGGCGTCATCTGGATCTGTTTGAGCCAGAGTTTGCACCAAATCTTGCCGATTGCATACGGAAAGCACGGCGGGAATAATGTGCGATCACTGGGCGATTTGTCAAATCAAATGAACAGTTGAGCGTTGCAGCAGCCGGCCTGGTCTGATAGAATCGGTTCTTTGCATGGGTTCTTATTCTGCATCTGTGTAATGACTACGAAGGAGTTGAAATGGCGGATCTCAGTGTTGTTGTCGATGGATTGAAACTTCCAAACCCATTCGTGATCGGATCGGGTCCTCCGGGGACCAACGCCAATGTGATCGGCAAGGCCTTCGATGAAAACTGGGGTGGGGTAATCTGCAAAACGGTCAGCCTTGATGCGTCCAAGGTGGTCAATGTTGCTCCGAGGTACGCGAGGATGCGTGCGCAGGGTACAAAGGAAGTCATCGGATGGCAGAATATTGAGTTGATCTCTGATCGTGCCTTCGAGACTTGGGAAGACGAGTTCAAGAAGATCAAGGACAAGTACCCCGATCGAGTTTTGATTGCATCCGTCATGGAAGAGTGCAACAAGGATGCGTGGGTTGAGTTGATCGAGCGATGTCAGGATTGCGGCGTTGATGCCTTCGAGTTGAACTTCTCATGCCCGCATGGCATGCCTGAGCGAAAAATGGGTGCGGCAATGGGGCAGGACCCCGAGTTGCTCGAAGAGGTGTGCGGGTGGGTTCATGGTGCGACCAAGATCCCGGTGTGGGCCAAGATGACACCGAACATTACGCACATTGTTGATCCCGCGCGGGCGTCACTCCGCGGGGGGGCGACGGGCATTGCCGCGATCAATACGATCTTGAGTGTGATGGGGGTCAACCTTGAGACGCTGCGCCCTGAGCCTACGGTTGAAGGGTATTCGGTTCCGGGCGGGTATTCATGCAAGGCGGTGCGCCCGATTGCACTGCGCATGGTGATGGAACTGGCCCAGATGATGTACGGCGACGGCACTGCCGAAGGCGAACTCTAAAAGTTACGACCAGTTACTTTTTTTCACCTAAATGATACAAATGAGGTGGTCACCTGGTGTAATCCTCTGAATTATATCCTATAAAATGAATCGGAAAATATAACTAAAAAAAA
>JAESUL010000280.1 GCA_016763115.1 Phycisphaerales bacterium
TCCAAACTCCGCAGCCGACTTGCCGACCATGGGGCCATCACCAAATCGCTCGGCCCAACGCTCGGGGCGCACATTGGCATCCGCGTCCGATGGTTCGAGCCAGTCCTCGGCGTTATTGAGTCCCAACTCACTCGGCATCGTTTTGCGGTATCCAAGAAGACGAAACACCTCGAGCACATCGGTCCAGGTCGGGAACATCTTGTCGTTGGCCTTCTTGAACCCGTCGATGGCCATCAGCAACAAGAACTGTTCCGTGTTCATCTCGCCCTCTTCAGCCGTCTTGGTGAAATCGCTGAGTCGGCGTCCGCGACCGCGTCGGCGTTCGAGGGCGCTGATGTCATCGCTGGGCTTCTTCTTGCCCTTGACAATTTTGCCGTGGCTCGGCGAAGCTTCGCTCGTTGATTGGTTTTCAGCGTGTGCATCGCGTGGATCGACAAGGTCGCGTCGATCAACCCCGAGCCGACGATCGACCACGGTCCCCGGAGGCGGGCGTCCGCTGGAATCCTTGCGTCGCTCTGTGTTGGATGCGTTCTTGTCGGCTCTGCGGTCTGGTTTGTTGGTACCCATCGATGAATTCTCCCATCGAGCGGGGCAAGAGATGCAACCGCTCAGAAGTTCTCATCGTCGGAATCTTGGTTCTCATCGACTTCATCATCATCATCGTCGGCGAACCCGTCGTCGTAATCCGAATCGGCGTCCGAATCGTCATCGCCGTCGTTATCGTCCTCATCGTCAAGGAAGTACCGCTCATCCTCGTCCATGTCGTCGTCGTGCCCGGCGATCGGGTAATCGGACCATGGCGCGTCCGAGATTACTTTTTCGCCCAGCTCAAGAATGCCGCCCCCGCCGGTGCCTTGCCAAGGCATTGGTTCGGTCATTCTCGTATCAATGGGCAATCGTCGTGATCGTGTCATCGTCTGGTCCTTGGAGTATTTGGGCACCAATATCATCCTTGGCCCTCGATTCGAGCCCGACTGTACCCCGCCCAACCACCGGGTCAATCCGGGAAACCAATCAAACACGATGGTTTTGTTTCCGCCCGTGATTCCCGGCATCTTGGTCCATACACTCTGCATCTCTATGCCCCAAACACCCACCCAGAACATTGACCCAGTCGCCGCACTCGCTGCCGCTCTCTTTCCGGGCGCAGGGCAGATGGTCCGCAAGCGAACACTGCGTGGCGTGCTTGCATGTGTCGGCGTGCTCGGGCTGTTCTTCTTCGGGCTCTTGATCGGCGGCATCGATGCGATTGATTCCAAAGAGGACCGCATCTGGTTCATCGCCGAAGCCATGGTCGGGCCGCCCACATTCATCGTCGATTATGTTCACCAGAACAACTTCAAAGCCTACGACACGCTGACCAGGACCACCCGTACCGGAAACCCCAACGAGCACCGCGTGCAGATCAACAGCCGCTGGCAATGGGAACAACTCACCGCGGCCCAGATGGACCAGGGCATGGGCCCGCCGAATACCAAGGGGCTCGGTCGGCTCAACGAGATCGCGATGCTCTCGATCGTGCTCGCGGGCATGCTCAACCTCATCATCTTCCTCGATGCCCTGATGCCTCCTACCGAAAAACAAAATCCGAGTACAAAGCAAGCACCCAAGGAGTCCCCCGCGTGATTCCGACGCTCGCCTACACCCCGTTTATTGATGCTCTTGCGGTCCACGACGAGTGGTACCTGCTGATTATCCCGATCGCATTTTTCATTGCGATCGGATATAAATCAGTCCGGTGCTACGACATGAAAAACTACTTGCGCGAGGTCTTTATCTTCACGATGCAGATCCTCATCGGGCTCGGGATCTTGGCGATTCTCTCGACCGTGCTCATTACCGTGCTCATCCCGATGCTCGCACCGGTTCCTTCCTAACCTGTGAACGACCATCTACAAGTAGGTCCCCTTCTTGGTTTCAAAGCCATGGTCTAGATTCTGGATCATGTACCGCAGCGCATCGACCGCGTGGTCGCTGCCGTCCTTTTCAGGCATCGGGTTCTCCGGCTGGTCGCGTGGATAGTGGTACTGCTCGAGCGATCGGATCAGTTGCTCGCACCGCTTATGAACATACAAACGCACCGCGCCCGACGCGGGGGCAAGCCGTAATCGGATCATCTCGATCCCCTTGTGAAGCCCGACGCGCGAATCATGCACCGTCAGCCCGCACTTCCGCATCGCCTGGACATCAGAGATCCCCGATTGCAACGATCGCTGTCGCCCCGCGGGGTCCACGCCGATCCACTGTGGCGATGGCGTGACCTCTTTAATCTTCGCAATATGCTCGCTCAAAGGCTTGTCCGTCGCGAGGTACTCTCGCGTCACCCACACCGTCCCCGATGCATCAACCCCCGCCCACAGCATCACCGTCGGCGCGCGAATCCCAAAGTCCATCCCCCCGATCCACCGCTCGATCGTGCTTGGAACCTCATCAACAACATGCACCCGTTCATCAAACTCGGGCAGCACACAATCACTCCGCTGAGGGCGCAGGCACAGCATCTCGGCATCCCATGTACTCTGAGAAACACGCGATTTGAGCAGCAGCGCATCGTCGATTGTGATGTGCCCGGGGGTTTGCCCACGCAGATCGCGCCCCTTGGCTTTGCCGCAGCACTCGCCGAGCAGCGGGCAAGTTTTTTCATCGCCGAGGCACTCAAACGCATCGGAGCACTCGCCCAGCACATCAACCACGCCCCACCGGAACACCCGCCGTGTTTTTTCGTCGTTGGACTTAGCCTCCTCGATGAGTTCGTGCATAAGCCCGTAAGGCACATGCATGGTCGAGAGGCATTCGATCGAGCCTCGCACTCTTTTGCCGCCACAGATTTTTTCGCGTGTCACCAGTTGGGCCGCCTCCCACACATCACGATCAAAGAGTTCCACCTCGTCGCACCGCAGTTTCTGCACGCGCGTGCCCCGGACGGATGTTTGTGATTGGGCGAGCAGTTCGACCACCGAGCCGTTGGTGAGCAGGATTTTTCGCTGTGTGATTTTCCCTTCAACAAGCCCGGCGAAGGGCTCGGGCGTAAAGAGTGATCGCAGGTGCGCGTGCATCCGCATAGATTGTTCGAGCGACCCGCCGAGGATGCGGATCTCGATCCCGGGCTTAAAAACCATATCCAGCAGCGTTGCCACCGCCGCGAGAAAGGTTTTCCCCCCGCCGCGGTTGGCCCACACGATACAATCCCGTGGGTCGCGGTCCTCAAAGAATGCGTGCTCGATGTACGCGAAGGGGGCATCGTGCCCATCGATCAATGCTTCGCGTGGGATCGCGATCTCCATGTGCTCGATCAGCCATGCGTGCAGTTCGTCGCTTGATTTGGGCGCATCACCAAGCGCCTCGAACCCGGTTTCATCGGGTGTCTGTTGCTCATCGGGTGTGTTTTGGGGGGCACTCATGGGCAATCGATCCCCAGTGCGCCAAGCAGCGCGGTTTCACGAGATGAATCGATCGCGCGAAGTACGCGCAGCACAAGTCGGCGTTGCTCCTTGGTCAAAAAAAACACCACCGCGTGCGGAAGCGATCCATCATCAGGCGGATCAATCGGCAAAGGAACCGTGCAGTCAGTTTCTGAGTTTTGTGTGTTCATCGTGCTCTCCATTCTTTCTCCACGCATAGGCGCGCGGTCGGGAGAGCAATCTGCACGCAGCCATCAACGCGATGGTGCGTACGGCGGTACCCTGGCTCCGGAGCATGCGGGTGCTCCTGGCCCAGTGCATCAACTCGCGATGCACCAGCGGGTAGTCATTCATATTTGTCTGGGCGAGTTGGCCCGGCTCGATGCCCATGTAGTTGAGCGCGTCAAGCAGCCGAGCGTTTGGTGTCGATATCGGGATCGTGTATTCTTTCATGCCTGCTCGCACAAAGAACGGGCACACGCTGCCCATCGCCGCGACGGCTTCGGTTGCTGTGGTCTGCGGGTTGTCCATGTACGCGCGGACAAGCCCCGACGCCACGCCCAGCCCTCGGCTGCTCGGCTCGACAATCACCCGTGACAAACAACGCAACTCGCGATTGATCCGCTGAGCGCCGAGTCGTTTGTCTGTGTGTGAATACCGGTTCGGCCACGCCATCTGGCGCCACCCGCCGTTGAGCGTCGGCATGCTGACCGCCAAAGCACCCGCGAGCATGTCGCCAACAACCGCCGATTCGCGCACCGCCCGGAGAATAAGCGTCCGCGTCGCCGGCCGACCGCCGAGGTAATGCAGATGGGCGAGTCGGTCATAGTCCGCGATGGTTCCCGGTTCGTAGCGGATGCGGTCGAGGACCGTTTGGGTTTTTGATTCAACAAGGGCACCAGTGAATCCGTCGAGTACCTGTTGTGGTCCGAGCAGAGCACCGAGATCCTCGTGTGCGCTCGCAGCGACAAAGTGAATCAGTTTCTGGTTGACCAACCGACGGATCGTGGCGCACAGCGACATCGCGCAGACGCGATCCAGAGGCGTGCAGAACTCGTCGGCCAAAACAACATCGCCTTTCTGCGCTCGATGAAACGCGATACCAATTTCAAGCCTTGCGCGCTCGCCGGTGCTCAGCGTGCTCGCGGGCATCGCCCAGAGCCTCGGTTCTGCGAGCCCGCACATCGCCAGCGTGGAACAGATCTGTTCTTGGGTCCCGTCGAACAGATCAAATATCGGCGTGTGCGTATTTTCGATGGGTTCAACACAACGCACACGAACGCCCCGTTCGCGGAGTGTGTCTTTGATTCCCGCAAGCCGACGGGTTTTTCCTGATCCGCTTGGGCCGGCGATGAGCATGATGGGCGAGGCAAGTATCGAAGCACAGAGTTGATCGCTCGGTGTGATCGGATGCGCCTGGGTTTGCCCGGAGTTTTCTTGCACCGAGAGCCCGAACGCTGCGCATGCGCGTTGCGCGTTGTGCGAAACGCGCGCCGGGGTGTGGATGACCTTGGGGAGTCGGACCGTGGTCATGATGCGCGGGGCTACCGCCATTGGTTGGTGTTCTTGCGTGCGCGGGCGATGGTTTGTGCTGCAGCGAGGTCGGCCTCGAACATCGCTTCGATCGCTTCGCGGTGACGACGGACGAGGTAGAAACTCATGGAGAGTTCGCTCGCGGTTTCGCGCAGGGACATGCCTTGCACAAAGATCGCGCGTCCGATTTTCTTGCGGGTCCTCGACCACCCCTCGGCGTGGCGGACGACATAGGCGGTGCGTGGATCGCCGAGCCTCGTGACGATCCGGTGGATACGCGTTCGGACCGTGCGGACATTGGTGTTGCCGATCCGGGCGATCTCGGCTGCGGAATATCCATCGGCGAACATCGCCAGAACCACCGCCCGATCATCAGGGCCGAGCCAGTCAGCGCGCTGGACAATCCGTTCGTTGAGGGCATCAGCACGGCGTTTTCGCAGGTCCAAATCGGGCGATGCACTGTCCAACCAATCCGCTGCGTAGGTCCTGTTTCCCATAATCTCACTCCTTTGTGGTTTTTCGCCTTGACATGACTCAACTTTGCGTTCACAATACAGGGGAAGTGTGTACTTATTGAAACCGGCATAGACACACCTACAGCCCTGATCCGCTGCGGTTCCATACTCTAATTAGTCCTGTTTCGCCTTCTCGCCACCATCATCCGACGACTCTGGCCGTGTCTCTTTGGGACACGGCTTTTTCAGTGCGTCGCCTACAGCGTCCTCCCAGTCTTCATGGGGGAGAGAGAGGCGTTCGGGTTCGGGGCCGGGTGATTGTTTTGAGGATTCTTCAGCCATATGTCTATAGTAGCAGAATGATGGCCGTGAGACTGATGACCCGCTCACAACCCAAACGCTAACAAAGTTTTTATATTTCCACTTTGTGCCGCACCTGTCGCGCTTTTGTATTTGGGGTGTGGTATTGTTGTGGCATGTCTACCTCAAGCATCCACTCTCAAGCCGTCCCCGTTTCTGAACTCGAATCCGAACTGTGCCGGATCGAGAAACAAATTGAAACGCTGAATGTGCAGAGAAAAACGATTTATACCCTCATTGAGCGATATGCAAAGCCGTACGCGGTTGAGCCCAATACGGAAGAGGGATTGCGGCTGGCGGGCCCCGGTGTAAGAGAGGGTATTGCGAACCTCCTAGATGAGCAGCCGGGCCTAACCGCAACCGTGGTTGCTGAGACTTTGGAGAATCAAGTCGCATCCCGCGCAAAGGACAAGAAGAATGTAATTCGTACCACCTTGGCCAAGATGGTGAACGAAGGTGTTGTTCAGAGATCAAGCGATGGCAAGCACAGTTTGACAGGAGGTGACGAATGATGCGACCCCCGTTAGATCGCAGGCACTCGGGACGACCGGAGGTCATCCGCCTAAGTGTCCGTAGTAGCACATGAAAAATCCGACTCTGTACAAGTCGGATTTTTCATACAAGATGACCGAAGGCCAATCTAACTCTTTGCCCGACTCGTCGCCCGAAGGGGCGGCGGTCGGTTTTGAGGGGTCGCGTACGGGTGTACGGTTTCCGCCTGGAATGGAAACAAGAGGGTTCAACTCCCTCCGGCTCCAGTGTTCAAATTGTACCACCAAACTTGTCGGCAATCAAGAGCAGTTTACGCGATTGAATCGCCGTATTTTGGTCGTTTGCCGATGGCTGTGTCCGATAACGATTCTCTTATGCAGGCTTTTTGACTGGTTCGGCATAAGTTAGCCGCTTACCCACGGCTCGCTTGATCGCGGCCTCGGTGCGGGCTCCATCGTCCATATGCCGGTGGTTGTAGATGAAGGCTGCTTCGTGGACATACCGATTCAGATGGGCCTTGCTGACCGCGTGGTGTGTCCCGTAGAGTTTTCGTTTGAGCAGGCCGAAGAATCCCTCGATCGTGTTAGTGGTCACATCGCCTCGGGCGTATTCCTTCTTGCTGTGGTTGATCGTTTCGTGGCTCTTGAACTCTGGCCCGATCTTCTTGTAGCCCTTGTACTCGTCTGTGATAA
>JAESUL010000281.1 GCA_016763115.1 Phycisphaerales bacterium
GAAGCCCGTCCCACCAGAAGCCCGCCCCATCAGAGGGAGCTTAGGCTGGGGTTTCTTGCTCGATGGTCCAACTGAGTTTCTCGCCTCGGCAATCAATATGCAACGCAAAGAACCCCGGCCTCCCATTGACCCCCGAATGCTCGTGCTTGTGCACCATCGGCCAGATGATCTCGCGATCGGTCATGGGCAGGGGCAGATTCGGGATCTCCGATTCTTCATGCCAACGCAACTCGCCCTCGTTCATCGGTCCTGCTTTGACCTCGACGGGGACCAGCACCCGGTAGTAGTAGAGCAGCCAGTGGGTCTGCCCCTCGAAAGCGGTCTCGGCGATCAGCCCGCTGTGGTGCAGATCGGAAATCTCGACATGGATGCCGGCTTCTTCCATGATCTCTCGCTGGGCGCATTGGGCTGGTGATTCGCCGATGTCCATCTCGAGTTTGCCACCGATGGGTGAGCACAAGCCCTTGTTGGGTGCCTTGATCCGGTGCAGCAACAGCACCCGTCCGTCTTTGTCGCGAAGGTCACACAGACATGCGATTTTGTAGGGCAACGAGGTGGGTTCTTTCTCGCCGGGCAGGATGTTGGCTGGGTCTTGCATGCCCAAAGGGTAGGGATGGAACGCGGGTTTGGCCGGGTATACTCATCGCATGGCCCAAACGCTCGGCCTTGTCGATTACTGGCACATGATCCACCGAGCGTGGAGGTACCGTCTCCGCACCGAACGCGACGAGATCGGGTTCCTGCTCAAGCAAGACCTTTCGGGCAAACTCGCCGTCGATATCGGCGCCAACCGGGGTATCTATTCCTACTGGATGCACAAGAAGGTGGGCGATTCGGGCAAGGTGGTCTCGTTTGAGCCTCAGCCCGAGATGGTCGAGGCACTTGAAAGGCTCAAAGGCTCGTTCGGGCTTGGTTCGATGGAGATTGTCCATTCCGGGCTTTCGAGCAAGCCCGGCGAGCTTCGGCTCGTTCGCAAGCCCGATCACTGGGGCGGGGCAAGTTTCGAGCGTGAACCGGCTGACGACGAAGAATCCATGATCGTGCCCGTCACCACATTGGATCAGTATTCACAGGACCACTTTGATCGCCCGGTTGCGTTTATCAAGTGCGATGTCGAGGGGCACGAGCCGGCGGTGTTTCGGGGCAGCGAGCGGGTGTTGCGTGAGGACAAGCCGATTTTGTTGTTTGAGTGCCACGAGCATCAGGTCGCCGATGGGTCGTTCTTTGGGTACCTCGAAGGGTTGGGGTATGGGGGACATTTCTTTTTCAAGGGTCGATTATGCCCGCTCAAGGACCTTGCCGAACTGCGTTCGCAGATCGACAAGCCCTACCTGAACTATGTTTTTCGTTCTCGGTGATCCATCGCGAGATTGTGTTGGCTGATCTGGCAGATGGACGATACCCTTGCATGGTGAAAACCCCGAAGAATCAGCAATCTCGCGTGATCGGCCCTCGCCCATCGCCCTCAACTCTGCCCGCCCGTACATGGTCGGGATTGGTGGGTGCGGCATGTCCGCGCTGGCCCAACTCATCACCGAATCGGGCATCGCGGTCCGCGGGTGCGATTCCACGCCTTCGCCCGTGACGGCGGCGCTCGAACACCAGGGCATCGCGGTGGGGTTTGATGAATCTGCAGCACTGCTGCCCGAGGACGCCGATTTGGTGATCGCCAGCGCAGCGGTCAAGCCCGAGCATCCTGTTTTGCTCGAAGCCACCCGTCGCGGGCTGACGGTGCTCAGCTACCCCGAAGCGCTGGGCGTGTGCATGCAGGGGCGGACCGGGATCGCCATCGCGGGCACGCACGGCAAGTCAACCACCACGGCCATGCTCGGGTGTGCGCTCACCGACGCGGGAATCGACCCAAGCGCCATCGTTGGCGCAACCTGTGCCCAACTCGCGTGCGGTGCGCTTGGTAAGAACAACACGCCCGTGGGGTATCGGGTGGGGCCTGAGACGATCCCAACCGGCGAGCACGCGGGCAAGCCCGGTGTGCTGATCGCCGAGGCGTGCGAGTTCAACCGCTCGTTCCATCACCTGCGTCCGGTGATCGCGTCGATCGCGTCGATCGAGGCCGACCATCTTGATGTCTATGGCACGCTCGATGCGGTGGTCGAAGCGTTCGCAGCGTTTGCGCGGTTGATCCCGAGTGAACAAGACGGCGGCAAGCTCATCATCGCCCACGACGGCGCGCATCGGCGTGAGGTCACGGGCGGGCTCGATTGCAGGGTCGAGACCATCGGGTTTAATCCGGCGGCGGATTGGGTGATCGGGTACGACCCGCACAGCGGGGCGTTGACGATTACCGAGCCGAGCGGCGAACGGTTCGGATGGACGCTGGGCATGCCAGGCGAGCACAACGCGTTCAACAGCGCGATCGCCTTTGCCCTTGCGCGCAGCGTTGGCGCGGATGCGAAGAAACTTGCGGAGTCGTTCGGGGCGTTTGGTGGGCTCGATCGTCGGTTGCAGCTTTTGGGTGTGCGGGACAATGTGCGGGTGTACGACGATTACGGGCGTCATCCGACCGAGATTGACGCGACGCTGCGGGCGTTGCGTCACGCAGAGGACCCCGCCAAGCACGGCGGGCGGTTGATCTGCGTGTTTCAGCCTCACCAGCATTCGCGGACACGGTTTTTTCTTGACGAGTTCGCCACGAGCTTTGAGCACGCCGATGTGGTGATCGTGCCTCATATCTACTTTGTGCGTGATTCGCAGGCGGAGATGCACAAGGTGAGCTCGGCGGACCTGGTCGATCGGCTGCGGGCCAAGGGCGTCCGAGCGATGCACCTGTACCCGTTTGAAGCCATCATCGAGCAGCTCGAAAATCTCTGTCGACCCGGCGACCTGCTGGTCGTCATGGGCGCGGGCCCGGTGTGGAAGGTCGGGCGTGGGTTCCTTGAAGCAGGGATTTCGCAATGACATCGCCCACGCACGAGCTCTGCATTGAAACCGACGCAACGATCGAAACATGGTTTCATATCGGTGGGCGTGCGAAATCCCTTGCGCGCCCGCAGACAGTCGATGAACTCGTGCGGTGCTTGGAGATTGACGATCAGTTTCGTGTGCTTGGTGAGGGGGCGAATCTGCTTGTTGACGACGGGGGTGTGGGCGGGCTGGTGGTGTCGTTGCAGACTGATGGGTTCAAGGGCATCGAGATTGATGCTGCGACTGGGATCGTCCGAGCAGGGAGCGGGGCGTCGTTGCCGCGAGTGATCGCCCAGTGTGTCAACGCCGGGCTCGGCGGGCTCGAAACACTGGCAGGAATCCCGGCGACGATC
>JAESUL010000282.1 GCA_016763115.1 Phycisphaerales bacterium
GTTGAAGTCGAACAACAAATCACTTTTCCGATCGAATGGTCGATGGGTGGGTTACCAAAGGTTGAACAAATCCGTTCGATCTCTCGATATGGGCTTTCTCAGGTCACCGTAATCTTTGAAGATGGTACCGACATCTTCTGGGCACGCCAACTTGTCGGCGAACGCCTAACAGAAGCCCGTGGATCACTCCCAGAAGGGCTCGCCGAGCCACAAATGGGGCCGATCTCGACCGGGCTTGGTGAAATCTATATGTGGTCGGTTGAATCCGTTGGACCTAAACCAGATGGTTCTGAGTACACCCAACAAGATTTGAGGACGGTCCAAGATTGGATTATTCGCCCTCAACTCCGCACGGTACAAGGCGTCACCGAAGTCAACAGCATTGGAGGGTACGAACAACAGTACCATATCAATCCAGATATCGCCAAACTCATGTCCTATGGACTCACGCTCCGTGACATGATGCAAGCAATCGCTGAAAACAATGCGAATGCCGGTGGTGGATTCATCGAGCATGCAGGTGAAGCCTACCTTGTTCGGGCAACTGGACTGATTGAGAGTGTTGAGGATATTAAGAATATCAAGGTAAAAAGCGTTGATGGCGTCCCTGTTTTTATCCGGGATGTCGCTGATGTTATCATCGGCAAAGAACTCCGAACCGGTGCCGGTACACATGATGGAAACGAAGTCGTCATCGGCACAGCGATGATGCTCCTCGGAGCCAATAGCCGGACTGTTTCTGAAGGCGTCCATGACCGCATGGAAGAAATCGGCAAAACACTTCCTGAAAATATTGTTGTAAAGACACTGTATAACCGGACATATCTGGTTGAAGCAACCCTCCACACCATCGAGAAGAACTTGGTCGAGGGAGCAATCCTTGTTGTTGTCATTCTGCTACTGCTCTTGGGCAATCTTCGTGCTGCTGTCATTGTTGCCTGTGCGATCCCGCTCTCGATGCTCTTTGCTGTCACGGGGATGGTCGAGAATAAGGTCAGCGCCAACCTGCTGAGTCTGGGGGCGGTTGACTTTGGCATCATTGTCGACGGAGCGGTTGTCTTTGTTGAAAATATTGTCCGAAGAGCGTCTGAGGAACAGAAGAAAAAAGGCAGGAAACTCACAAATGACGAACGGATCAATGTGATCTCTGCAGCCGGTAAGCAGGTTGCCAAGCCCACACTCTTCGGTATCCTCATCATCATGATTGTCTATCTTCCTATCCTCACACTCACAGGGGTTGAAGGGAAGATGTTCAAGCCAATGTCGCTCGTTGTGCTTATGGCACTTGCTGGGGCGCTCATCCTGACCTTCACCTTCATCCCCGCTGCTTGTGCAGTATTTCTTCGTGGGAAATTTTCTGAAAAAGAGAGCTTTATAATCCGTTGGATCAAGATCTTTTATCAGCCAGCATTATCAGTCGCCATTCGATTACGATGGATGACTGTTGCGGTCGCGTCAGTTGTTATACTGATTTCTACAATTCTTGCCTCTGGACTCGGAAGCGAGTTTGTGCCTCAACTAGGTGAAGGCGCATTGGCGGTTCAGCCCGCCAGAATCCCCAGCATTGGCATCACCACAAGTGTTGAGATGCAAAAGGATTTAGAAAAATCTCTCGTGAAAGAGTTCCCCGACGAAATCGCCAGTATATTCGCTCGAACCGGTACGGCCGAGGTCGCAACCGATCCGATGGGACCCAATGTGAGTGATACCTACCTGATGCTTCATCCACGCGACGAATGGACGAGGGCAAGCACCCAAGAAGAGTTGGCCAGTGAAATTGAAGAGTTCCTCCAAACTATCCCTGGTCAGAACTATGAGATTTCCCAGCCAATCGAACTGAGATTCAACGAACTCATTAGTGGTGTTCGAAGCGATCTTGCCGTGAAAATCTTTGGCGATGATCTCGATTTGCTCCTCAAATCGGGCAATGAAATTTCCAAAATACTCTCGGAAATTCAAGGTGCGTCAGATGTGAAGGTTGAACAGGTCAGCGGCCTTTCGGTACTCACTATCGACATCGATCGCGAAAAAATCGCCCGCTATGGGCTCAATGTGAGCGATGTTCAAGAGGTTGTTTCGATTGCCTTCGGCGGCCAAGAAGCAGGCACCCTCTATCAGGGTGATCGTCGATTCCCAATCGTTGTTCGATTGCCCGAATCCATTCGAGGAAATGTTGATCTTGTTCGACAGGTTCCGATCCCCCTCCCCGAGAATACTGCTCCGCCCCAAAGTATGGGTGGCACATTGAGTGAGGGCGGATCCGAGATTCGTTATATTCCGCTTGAAGCAGTTGCTGATATCCAGATTACCGAAGGGCCAAACCAGATCAGCCGAGAAAACGCCAAACGGCGAATTGTTGTTCAAGCAAACATTCGAGGCCGAGACATGGGGTCATTCGTTGCTGAGGCCCAAGAAAAGCTCGATGCACAGGTGACACTCCCCGAAGGATACTTCATCACATGGGGAGGCCAGTTCGAGAACCTTGCCAAAGCCCGTAAGCGGCTGATGATTGTTGTTCCAATCGCATTGTCATTGATTTTCATTATGCTCTTTACAGCCTTTGGAAATGTTCGACATGCCATTATTGTGTACACGGGGGTTCCACTGGCACTCACCGGCGGCGTCATGGGGCTTTGGCTCCGCGATTTACCCTTTAGTATAAGTGCAGGCGTCGGGTTCATCGCACTCTCGGGCGTTGCGGTGCTCAATGGGGTTGTGATGATCACCTTCATCAATGAACTTGTTGAGTCAGGAAAATCAACGCTTGATTCCGTGGTTGAAGGAAGCCTTGCTCGGCTACGACCAGTCCTGATGACCGCACTCGTTGCCAGTTTAGGATTCGTCCCGATGGCACTCAACACAGGAATGGGCTCAGAAGTCCAACGCCCGCTGGCAACCGTTGTCATCGGCGGGCTCATCACCTCGACCATCCTGACCCTGTTTGTACTCCCGACCCTCTACGCATGGTTCGGAGGAAAAAAATCGAACAAACTCGATAGTTAGTAAAGAACACTTCAACCTTGTTTCATAATGGCTAAGCCCCACAGGGCTTAGCCATATTTTTTATCCTCCAGCACGATACCCATTGTTTCGAGAGCACATGAAATACATCGTTGCTGACGAACACAGAGTGATTGTTCCTGTGTGGTCTCAGCCCCCGTAATCACCGGGTTCTTGTCCCCAAAGAGTGCCTCTCAATGAATA
>JAESUL010000283.1 GCA_016763115.1 Phycisphaerales bacterium
CAAGGTCGAGAATGAGATACAGAATATCCTAAATGTTGAGAAAACAAGGAATTAGCCTGAAACCAAGGCACTTCGCGAGATGATCGACAAGTGCAAGAACCAGGCGGATGTTCGCATCAAGGTCCATCAGGCAGGTGGCGTTATTGGACGCCCAGAAATGGATGGTGAGGACGATGATGAATCGAGTTCCGAGGAATCAGAGGATTGATTCAGGGGCCGATTTGAGGGGGCGAGAATCGTCTTTTTCAAGACAATATACTATGTGTCGCAACGCTTGGTGGCGGCTAAACTCTCGGTTTGAGGGAACTTTGTTCTGCATTGTGCGGATGGTAGGGGTGTTGGGATTGTATACTCGACCCCGCAACACGAAGACGGGAGCCTGTTGATGGAAGTATCAGAACTCAAAGGACGCAAGCTTGGCAGGGTGCTCACCAAACTGGGTGTCGTGACACGCGAGCAGGTTCACGAGGCCATTGGTGTCCAGAAGGGGCGGACCCAGAAGGTTCGCGTTGGGCAGGTTCTTATTGAGCTCGGGTATTGTGAGCAGAGCGATGTGGATCGCGCGTTGGCTGGGCAAGCAGGGATGGAGTATGTGGATCTGGCGGGGATCGAACTTGACGATGTCGCCATCGGAGCAATTCCGGCGGACAATGCCAAGGCGTACCAGTGTGTTCCTATTGAATACGACCCATCCACGAAGCGGCTCAAGATCGCAATCAAGAGCCCGGATAACTTTCAGGCGGTCGATGACCTCCGCTTGTTGATGGGCGCCAAGGTCGAGGCGGCGGTTGCTTCACCGGATCAGATCGACGCGTTGCTCAAGAAGCACTTCGCCAAGAACGAATCAATGAAGGATGTGATGTCCGCACTGGCATCGGATTCTAAGCTCTCCGATCTCGGGGCGCATTCGGATATGTCGATCGACCTCGACGCCGTAATGGAGGCGGCGGGTGACAACCAGGTCATCAAGCTGCTCAATCTCGTGCTGCTCCAGGCGATCCGTGATCGCGCTTCGGATATCCACTTTGAGCCCTTCGAGCATGAGTTTAAGATGCGTTATCGCATCGACGGCGTGCTCTACGAGATGGTGCCGCCGCCCAAGCATCTGGGGACGGCAATCACGAGTCGAATCAAGGTCATGGCCAATCTGGATATCGCCGAGCGACGGTTGCCTCAGGATGGTCGCATCGAGTTGACGGTTGGCGGCAACCCCGTTGACCTTCGTGTCGCGGTGCTTCCCACTATCTATGGCGAATCGGTGGTTATGCGTGTGCTCGATCGCGGGAATGTCGAGTTGTCGCTCGATCGCGTCGGGTTCCGTGAGAATGACCTCAAGCTCTTCCGTTCGTTGATCCATAAGCCCAACGGGATTGTGATCGTGACGGGCCCGACGGGTTCGGGTAAAACGACCACTTTGTACGCGGCTTTGGCGGAACTCAACGATATCAAGACCCAGGTGTTGACGGCTGAGGACCCTGTCGAATACGACATCGACGGATTGTGCCAGGTTCAGGTGAACGCCGAGGTCGGGCTGACCTTTGCCAAGGCGTTGCGGTCGTTCCTTCGTCAGGACCCAGATGTGATTCTGGTGGGCGAAGTTCGTGACCTTGAGACCGCGCAGATCGCGGTGCAGGCCTCGCTGACCGGTCACCTTGTGATGACGACCTTGCATACCAACGACGCACCGAGTTCGATCATTCGATTGGTGGACCTCGGGATCGAGCCGTTCTTGCTGACCGCGACGATCGAGGGCATTGTCGCTCAGCGGTTGGCGCGTACTCTGGACCCCAAGGTGAAAGAGCCGTACACGCCCAGCGAGCTAGAGCTGATGGAGTTGGATCTTCGCCCCGATGATGTCAAGGGGCACCAGTTCTATCGCCCGGGCTCGAGCACCAGCGGTGTTGGTGGCGGATACAAAGGACGAATGGCGTTGTTCGAGATTATGACTATGGATGATGAAATGCGTGATCTGGTCATCAGCGAAGCAAGCACCGCCATCCTCCGCACACACGCGCGGAAAAAGGGCATGAGGACATTGCGTGAGAATGGTTTGTTGGCGATCTACGAAGGGCTGACAACGGTTGACGAGATCCTGCGTGAGACATTGGCGGAAGAAGACTAATCTGGGTTTGTGATCGAAGGAGTTTGAGGGCAATGACAACTTATACCTACCAAGCGTTGAACGCATCCGGCAAGACCCAGAAGGGGACGGTCGAAGCGGGAAGCAGTGAAGAAGCGATCCAGCGCATCAAGTCGCAGGGGTACTTCCCGACATCGGTCCAGCCTCAGAAGGGCAAGAAGGACAAGAGCACCAGGGGCAAGGTTGAAGAGACCTCAAAGAAGAAGAAAAAAAAGGGCGGCGGCGGTATCTCCATTGGCGGGGTCAAGCAGAAGCACCTGACCTTGTTCACTCGTCAGCTTTCTACGCTGCAAGATGCGGGGTTGCCGTTGCTGCGCTCGCTCCAGATTCTTGAGAGCCAGCAGAAGCCTGGTTTGATGAAGAACATTCTGACCGGCGTGAGCGAAGAGGTCGAGGGCGGCAGTTCGTTGAGCGAATCAATGGGCAAGTTCCCCAAAGCATTCGATCTCCTGTATGTCAAGATGGTCAACGCGGGCGAGATCGGTGGCGTGCTCGATCTGATCCTTCAGCGGCTCGCCGAGTTCATGGAAAAGAGCGAACGGCTCAAGCGCCGGATCAAGAGCGCGATGATCTACCCGGTTGTGGTCATCATCATTGCGGTGCTGATCCTGACGGGCATCATGGTGTTCATCATTCCCAAGTTCCAGAAGATCTTTGCGGACTTCGGCGTTGAGTTGCCTTGGCTGACGCAGATGCTTATCGATACCTCGGACTGGGTCGCGGGCACACGCACCGGGCAGACGGTGCCGGGGTGGGCGATCATCATTGTCGGAATCCCCGCCATCTTCTTTAGCTACAAACTCATCAAGAAGACGCCCCCCGGCAAAGCGACATTCGATGTCATCACGCTCTGGACACCGATCTTCGGCAAGCTGATCCGCAAGACCACCATCGCCCGGTTTACACGAACACTCGGCACCCTTATCGGTGCTGGTGTGCCCATCCTCGAAGCGGTGACCATCACCGCCGAGACGAGCGGGAACTATGTGTTCGAGAAGGCGCTCAAGAAGGTCCACGATTCGATCCGCGAGGGCGAGAGCTTTGCCGGGCCATTGCGTGAATCCAAGACTTGCGATGCGATCGTGGTCAACATGATCGATGTGGGTGAAGAGACCGGCGATATGGACTCGATGCTCATGAAGATCGCGGACAACTACGACGAGGAAGTCGATGTCGCGGTTGCGGGCCTGGTTTCGTTGCTCGAGCCGTTGATGGTTGTGCTGCTCGGCGGCATGGTCGGAACGATCGTCGTGGCGATGTTCCTGCCGATGGTCAAGATGATCGAATCGCTCGGTTGAGCAAGGAGAATGTTCCGATGTTGAAGAGTGCGGGAAAATCCAGGTTCAGCAACGCCCGTCGTTCGGCGTTCACGCTTGTCGAGTTGCTCGTGGTGATCTCCATCATCGGGGTGCTTGTCGGGGTTCTGCTCGTCGGGCTCACCCGGGCACTCAACTCGGCCAAGAAGGCTGCCAGCGAGCAGTCGACGAGCGCACTCGCCCAGGCGGTGGTGCAATTCCGATCCGAGTTCGGGTTCCTCCCGCCTTTGGTCCATGATGGGCTCGTGATCAGCGGGGGCGATCCGAACTATCAACCACTGGCTAATCTTGGTTCGAGCCAAGAGGATGGCCCCGTGATTGACATCGGCATCGGCAACGCAAACCCTGATATCGTGCTCGTCTGGTCCGAAGGATTCGACCGCAACTTCTTCCGTCGGCGCACAGGCAACCCGGGCGACGCGATCGAGCTGCCCTCGGGTGGCGGGGAGTGGGATGATGTCGGCGTCTGGGATGATCGACGGTACTCCAAGTTCTCGCTCGCTTACTACATCGGTGGCGTGCTTGGAAAGACTATTGATGGGCGCGAAGGTGCCGGCTCGGCAAGGCCGCTCGAGGACGGGAGCTTTGAGGGTGTTGGATACCCCGTCGGATCTTCGCGCGATCGGTACGACCCAACCATGGATGTCGATCGGCGTGGGGTGCGGATTCGTGTTGGGTATGGGCACATTGATGAGTATGTCGAGCATGGACAGCCCGCGCCCGGTACGCTGACGCCCGATGATTTTAATACCGCGCTCGTCGATTCCTTCGGCAACGCCTACCGGTACTACCGGTGGGAGCACGGTCGGTTCGTTCCCGGCGCGGGGTTCGTTGTCGAGAACGCGTTGGACATGAATATCCCGCCGATTCTGATCGATCCGGTGCTGTACACCAAGATTCGCAACAGTGTCACGGAAGCCATAAAGGTAGACCTGACATCGGGGAACACCAAACTCCGCAACGCACGGTTCGCGGTGGTTGGTGCGGGCCCTGATGGGCTGTTCGGGGTCGAGGCAATCGAGACGATCGCCGATGCGTTGGGCGTTCCGGTGCCCACGACATCCGACGAGATGGGCAAACTCCGCAAGCGTGTCTGGGATGATAACTCAGTCGAGGTAGGGAAATAATGCACAGAGCAGTACGCCAATCTCGGGGTTTTACGAGGATCGGGTTCACTATTATCGAGTTGATGGTGGTGCTTGTGATCCTCTCGATTATCGTGGCGATCTCGGTGCCGGCGTTCCCGTCGATGCTGTACTCGTCCAAGCGAACCCTTGCGGTCAACTCGCTCAAGAACGCCTCGCTCTTGGCCCACGACATCGCGCTGCGTGGGATCGAGGGCGAAGACGGCGCAGTGATCTTCCTGTTTGATGAAGGCGGGGCGGTCACGATTGTGCCGGCGGTCAAGATCGGGACGCTGATCGAGCCTTCGAGTCCCAATGCTGTCACCGCCATGGCCCAACTCGAACGCGATGTCTTTGTCCCGATCGCATCGGGCGAAACGATTCAGCTTCCCAAGAACTGGAGCGTCCGCGGGTACGCCCCTCCCGGAGCGATGATCGATACCCAGTCCAACGGGCAGACCATCGCCAAGTGGTACACCTCGCCGATGTACGGGGATCTGAATACAAACTCGTTGGCCAAGAGGGATCGGAACTGGGTATTCCCAGAGAGCGGGTTCTATATCAAGGATTCCCAGATCCAGGGAGCAGGACCCGGGGCCGCGTTTGGTATCTCGGGCAACTTCAGCCCGACCGGTCGCCAGTCTTTTATGATTCGGTTTGATTCAAGGACCGGTGCGATCAGCCGCGATACGAGCGCTGCGTTGTTCATCGACCCAAGGCCAAGCCGCGAGCGACCATTCGGCGATCGCCCACCATTGAGTGACCGGTGGAAGCGGGTTGATCTCGCTGACGACACCCGCCAATGGGCCCAGCGGATGCTCGCGGCTCCAGGTTTTACGGGCTCGGGACAGTGGGACCGGGCAGATACTTCGCAGCGGATGAGTTTCATCGGCACTGGGTCAAACGACACCGTGCTTGTCAAGCCCGTCACACGCCTCGCGCTTTATGACGAGCAGGCACTCGCACGCGGACTCGGTGCACGCGGGGTCAACCGGGTCACGGGGACCATCTACAAACCCTTTGACCAGAACGCGCCGGGTGATTTGATTCAGTTGGACAGTGCTTTATTCACAAGCTTCGACGCCGAGCAGTTGCGTCAAGATATTAATAGTTGGATTGATGGGGACACGAATCTCGATGGAGATTTCGATGAGTTGGACGAGCCAGAATCTCGGATCTACACGATCCAGCCCTACTCGGGCGAGCTCCAGGAGGTGCTGCGATGAACCCAATCAATCAGAATCTAAAGCCTATGCGAGCGTTCTCGCTGATCGAGGTGCTCATCGCGATCTTGGTGCTTGCGCTCGGGTTGCTCGGGCTCGGCGCGATTTTCCCGGTCGTGATTTCTCAGCAGCGAACGGCTGTCGATGCAACACAGGGCGAGGTGGTCGCCAGCACGGCCATGGCATTGCTCAGCGGGCAGAGCGAGATCATTGATCTGAACTACATGTCGGGGGATGTGCTGTTTAATGGCATCCTTATCGGTGGAGAGGTTGAGTATTCGTATCTCTGGCAGTCCGGCAGGATTAACGCGCCGGGTGGATTCAACTTGTTAATTTTTCCCGAGTACGACCTTGCAACAGGTAGCATCACCCTTGGGGATATCCCCGCTGGGAACGGCAACACGGCAACAACTGATCTGCCTTGGATCCGAACTATCCCGCTGAATGCACGCTTGTATCCTCAAGCGCACTCGGGCGTTGAGCCTCAGTTTGTGTGGGACTTTATCGCAAGGCGTGAGCCGACCCACAACGCGGTGCAGATCGGGATCTTTGTTCGTCGGGTTGAATCGAGAATTCCGGTGCCAAGAGACTTCTCGCTCTCCGATGTCCTCACGGGCAACGGCACGCCGAAGCTGATCCCGGTTGCATCATCTGCTACTGGGCTCCCAACGATTGCTCGTCCACCTCCAAGCCCGGGCGTGTTTTATGCGAGCCCGCAGTACCTCGGGGTGTTTGTTGATGACGAGAAACTTGACCGTTTCGAGTTCACCAATCCGAATGGATTCAATGGTACTTCTCGTGAGTTTGTCCGCAAGATTGGGCAGAAGCTGCTCGACAATACAGGTGTCGTTCGCACGGTCGTTGGGCTCGACAAGAATGATGTCAATGTCGTGATTGTTGACCCGCCGTTCCGTCTTGGGAACTCGAGCGATGGCTCGATTCCCTTGACCGATGCCCAGCGGGCGAGTTGGGTGCAGCAGATTGTGTTTACACCAAAGACACCCGCAGCAATCCGGGTCTTCACCGTGGAGGGCGGGTCGTGAGTATGAACAACACCTCGCAAAAATCTACACGCCGAACCGGGTTCACCATTGTCGAGATGATGGTGACCATCGGCGTGCTCGTCGTGGTTGCAGCGGGCGTATCGGCGATCTTTACCTCCATCGGCGACACCGTTTCGAAGGGCCGCAAGATCAGCGAACTCAATCGGTTCGCCTCGCAGGTCGAACGGGTGATGCGTGAAGACTTGAGAACATGACCCGCGACGGGTTCATGGTGATTGTGAACCAGTACGCCACGGACAACAATGGTAATCTACTCAATGTCCAGACAACGAGTGCGGACCCGATCCCGCGTCCACGCCGGGTGGACCAGATCATGTTCTTCGCCCGCGATCATTACATCTCGGCGAGGCGTCCGCTGGTGTCGGGGATCACCGCGACCTCGTCCGAAGCCGCGATCTGGTACGGGCATGGGCAAAAACGCCCCGCCGCGTTGGGGTCCGGCAATATTGATACACCAACCTCCGATGTGTTCCTGTTCTTCAATCCGCAGACTTATGACAACAACATGGCGACCTCGATGGACGCGAGCCTCGGGCTCAACACGCCCGGCGGCGGCAACCCAAACCGTTTCGCCAAGGACTGGTCATTGCTCCGTCATGTGACGCTGCTGATGTCGCCTCAGGGGTCTGGTCGCGTGCTGCCACAAGAGGCATTCGGGCTGGATCGACGGGTTATCACCGATCAGCCATTCCTTGTCGACTCCGAGCGTCAGATCGCATTGCAGCCTGTAGCGCGGAGCATCTTCGGCGCTCTTCGTGGAACAGATCCATTACGATTGGCGACAGATCCAAACGCTCCGTTGGCGATATCGGATACATTTACCACCGTGCTCGAACGCCCCGCCCCGCGCCGGCGTGCGAGCGGTATGGTGGACATGGCGATCGGTGATCTGGCGATGGTGCGTTCGATTGTGACCTCGGTCACCAATCCGCCTCAGGGCGGCGGGGGCTTTGGTGGCCCCCC
>JAESUL010000284.1 GCA_016763115.1 Phycisphaerales bacterium
CGACTTTCCCCGCTCGGGTTCGTAGCCCATGTCAAAACCAAAAACAAAGAGCGTCCCCGCACCGCCTCCCAACGCGGGGCATTCATGGACCACGCTGGTCGGCGCCGCCATCCACGCGCGGGTTGCTGTTCGTCGAAAAAAACTCGCCGATCGAAACTGGTGGAAAGAAAACACCTGGCGTGCCCAAGTTGACCAGCTCCGTGGGTTGATCGTGTCCGCCAAGGGCACCCGGTTTGGGCGTGCCCACGATTTTGTGACCCTCGCCAAGATCACCGACCCAGCAGAGCTGGTCCGCGCGTACCAGTCCAGTGTGCCCGTTGCGGATTGGTACGCCTTCGCCGACGACATTGCAGCGATGCGCGACGAGGGGCAATCCGATATTCTCTGGGCAGGGCGAGTCGATCGGTTCGCCCAGACCTCGGGCACCACCGCGGGCGACAAGTACATCCCTGTCTCCGACGAGATGATGAAAGCCAACTATCGTGCGTCGCTCGATATCTTCGCCCATTTGCTCAACCGTGGTGTCCCCCCCGAACGCTACATGGGCGGGCGGTGCCTATTCCTCGGCGGGTCGACCGAACTGGACATCAACGAGCACGGCATCGCCACCGGGGACCTCTCGGGCTTGGTCACCCCTCTGATCCGCTGGCCGATCAGCGCGATCTATTCGCCCGGGCCGCAGATCGCCCTGATGGACCACTGGCCCGACAAAATCGAAGCGATGGCGCAGCTCGCGGTGGATCAGGACATCCGGTTCATCTCCGGCATGCCCTCGTGGGCACTCGTCCTCATCGACCGTGTTATCGAGATCGCCAACGAACGCGGCGCAGACGCAAAGTGCGCACGCGATGTCTGGCCCAACCTCGAAGTCTTCGTCCACGGCGGCGTCAACTTCGCGCCCTTCATCACCCGCATGTCCCGCGCGTTCTCCGGCGACCCGAACATCGATTTCCCCTGCCGACACGAGCTCTACCCCGCGTCCGAAGGGTTCATCGCGATGCAGGACGAGACGGACGACGGATCGATGCGCCTGCTCAGTGACAACGGCACCTTCTTCGAGTTCGTCCCCCTCGAACAGATCGACGACGACAATCCCGAGGTGTTCACCTGCTGGCAGGTCGAGAAAGGACGCAAGTATGTCCTCGTGATGTCCACCAACGCCGGGCTCTGGAGGTACATCATCGGCGATGTTGTGGTCTTTGACGAAATTCCCGCAGGTCCCAATGGCGGGGGCGACGGCCCGGCGCGGTTGCGCATCGTCGGTCGTCATCGGCATTTCATCAACGCCTTCGGCGAGAACATCATCGTCGAGCACATCGAGCACGCGGTCCAGGCCGCCATCGAATCCACCGGCATCACCACCGGCGAGTTCACCGCGGCCCCCGTGTACCCATCACAGACCTCCCGCGCAGGACTCGAACTTGTGGTCGAGGTTGAATCCAAAATGTCCACGGGTGACTTTGCCAAGTTCCAGAGCACCTTCGACGAGTCGATCAAGCACGAGAATGTCGATTACACCACCAAGCGGTCCGACGATGTCGGGATGCAGCCTCCCACGATCACGCAGGTTCCGATCGGGACATTCCACCGTTGGCTTGAAAACAAGGGCAAACTGGGCGGTCAGCACAAATGTCCCCGGTGCGCCAACCACCGCGATATCCTCGCAGAAGTCCTCCAAGCAACCCAAACAGCGGGCGCCTGACTACACTGTTGTACAGGAAACGGGCTTCGATGCCCCCAAAGGAGGAAAAATGTCGATTATGAGAGTTGCTGCGGGTGCCGATGCTATTTTGGATCAGTGCGCCTGCTTTGTTGACGGGCTTGATGATGACCAGTTTGTCCGCCCCTCGAAAATTGTCGGCGGGACCATAGGCATGCACATGCGTCACACGCTCGATCATTTTCGCTCGGCCATCACCACGCCTTGCTCTGATCTGATTGATTACGACCACCGCGAACGCGGCGGATCACTCGAGACCTGCCGAACCGCAACCCTGGCCGAGATCACCACCCTCCGCTCGCTGATCGGCGGACTCGATGAGCCTGCGATGGCATCCCCGATGACCGCCTGCGTGATGGTTTCGAGTGATGGGCAGACCGCCGAGCTCGGCTCGACACGCGCACGCGAGTTATTCTTTGCAATGCATCACGCGATCCATCACAACGCATTGGTCAAAGCCATCGGCAACGAGATCGGCATCACCAGTGATGACTGCTTCGGCAAAGCCCCCAGCACGATCAACTTTGAGCACACCGGTGCCTGAGATCATCTGATGTGCACCGTTTCGATTATCCCGCTGCCCGACCATGGGTACCGTGTTGTTCATTCTCGCGATGAGCAGCGTTCGCGTGCGCCCGGGACGGGCCCTCAGGAGCACCGATGCGTTGATGCCGATGGCTCAGGCTTTACCGCCCACTGGCCGGTGGACCCCGATGCGGGGGGGACCTGGGTCGCGTGCTCGCCGCTCGGCATCACCCATGGCATCATGAATGTCAATGTCGGTGCCAAGGTCTCGCCCACCAAATCCCGAGGCGGGCTCATCCCCCAACGCATCCATCTCCGCGATGCCAAGGCGATTATTGAATCATTGCGATCCATTGATCTGTCGTGCTATGCGACCTTCCGGTACATCGCGGTCGGCAATGGTGAGACATGGGTCGCCAAGTGGGACGGGACCGATTTGAGGATCACTGAGCACCCAATCAATGTTCCCATCTGCTTTGCTTCCAGCGGGTTGGGTGATGATCTGGTCGAGTGCCGATTGCCCCTGTTTGCCCAGACGGTGGGGGCTGATCCAACCCCAGATGCCCAGGACCGGTTCCACAATCACCGCTGGCCTGATCGCCCGGAGTTCTCGGTAATGATGTCTCGCGAAGATGCCCGCACGGTCAGTGTTGTGGCGGTTGAATCTGTCGGCACTCAATCGCCGATGATGACCCAAAGAACCATCGATCTGGGCGATTCGGCGTGTGACCCGATCGGTGCAGCGATGCTACAGTAGCCGACCATGACAGAGTTCATCCAAAGCATCCTGACCACCCAGTTCTGTGTAAGCGTGATCGTCCTCGCGATCGCCCATGGCTCGATCATGGGGCTGGTCGGATTCTCGACCTACCTCGAACGAAAAATCAGTGCCTACATCCAAGACCGCATCGGGCCCAACCGGACCGGGTTCGACTTCGGATTGCCCTTCTTGTCGTTCCTCAAGGGGTTCCTCGGCATCGGGCAGATGCTCGCCGACGGGCTCAAGTTCTTCCTCAAAGAAGACTACACCCCGACTAATGTAGACAAAACACTCTTCACCATCGCACCGGCGTTGGCGATCATCCCGGCGTTGATCGGGTTTGTGATTATTCCTTGGGGCGGGTACATCGCGTTGCCCGCAGCCGGCGATCTGGCGGTGTTCCAGTTCCTCTTCGACCTACCGGGTATCTTTGGCGGGTTCTTCGAGTTCCTCTTCGGACACCTTCAAGGCGGGACCTTTGTCGTTGCGGGGGCTTCGGTCTCTGTTGGTGTGATCTACTTGCTCGCGATCGCTTCGGTTGGTGTCTACGGCATCACCCTGGGCGGGTGGGCATCGAACAACAAATACTCCATGCTCGGCGGGCTCCGCGCCACCGCACAGATGATCTCCTACGAGATCCCCATGGGGCTCGCGCTGCTGTGCGCCTTGCTGATCGCCGGGTCATTCATGCCCAACGATATTATTCAGCACCAGACAGAGCACGGATGGCTGATGCTCTCGTTGCCCCTGCCGGCGTTGCTGTTTTACATCTGCGCCCTCGCCGAGGCCAACCGCACGCCGTTCGACAACCCAGAATGTGAACAAGAACTCGTCGCCGGGTTCCATACCGAATACTCGTCGATGCGTTTCGCCCTCTACCCCATGGCCGAGTACGCCCACCTGATCACCGGGTGCGCGCTCTTCGCGTTGCTGTTTATGGGCGGCTACCAGATCCCGGGCATCGGATGGACCTCACCCGAAGCGACCGGGCTCATCGCGATGTTCGTCAAGATCAATGTCTTCGCGGTCAAGATCCTCGGGCTGATCTTCCTGGCGATGCTCATCCGCTGGACCATCCCGCGTGTGCGCTATGACCAGGTCATGAACCTCGGTTGGCAGGCGATGATCCCGGCGGGGATGCTCATGCTCGTCGTCACCTCGGTGATGGTGCACATGGGATGGACAGGGCTCGCCCCGTTGTTCGCGTCCAATGTCGCGATGTTGGTCGTGATCGTGATCGGTCGAAAGATCCTCGCCAAGCACTTCGGGCTTGCAGCCTCCAACCACCGGGTCCCGCTCTACGGCTCGCGGTATTCGCCCGTCGAAGGCGAAACAGTGCTCGCCCACCCCACGCACCCGCTGGCAATCGAAGACCGCCCGGTGCAGGGCACCGTTTCGACCGTCTGATTTGTTCTTGAAGAATGAGGTGACGCGCTCTTATTGCCTTGGCGTGATATCGCCCAGGCGCACCCGCTGGACCAGCGTGGGCAAGAGGTACCCGTTGCCGCCCGAAGCGTACACGCGACCAGAGACAATCAGTTGTTTCGCTCCGCCATCGCGGGCGCTGAATGATTCCATCTGCATCAGCATTCGGCAAGGCAGGATTGTCAACGCTTCGGCGCCAAGGTCTGATGCCTCGTCATTGTCAAAGATCAACGCCCACGCCCCGTCCGCCTGGCGATCGAGCCGACCACGCCGACGGATCAAGATCGTGCCCTCGCGGATACCCGAAGCCGTGGACGCACCCTGCGCTGGGCGGGTGGGGCCCAGTTCTTGGTTCCCGAGTTGATCGTGGATTGATGCGCCCGGTGCGTTCGCGCTGGGCATCTCGGCTTCGAGTTCTTCGAGCAGGGCCTTGATCTCCGGGTCATCATCGAGCGATGCCGGCGGTTCGGCGGGCACCTTTTCAATCGGCGTAGCGGGGGATTCAGTATCGAGTGTGGGTGTTTCAACTGGCGAGGGCGCGACCATCGAGAACCACGCGGGCAAGAGGTAGTTGCGGCCGTGGTAGAGGAAGACCTCGCCTCGGATCAGCACGCTCTGCCCGGTCCACGATGCGGCGATCTGGTCCTTGATCGAGCAGGGCAAGATAAGCATCGCACCCTCGCCGGCCTGGCGCTGAGCACGATCGGGGGCAAAGATCAGCCGATCCATCGGTCCACGCACCAACCGCCCAAGCCGATCGAGCAGGAATGTCCCCTCGGCAAGCGTCGAAGGCACCACCCGACGATCGAGGGTCTCAGACAACACCTCGATCCAATCGTGCCCCTCGGTCAATCCGGGCTGGACCGATTTGCTCGATGCCGTCACCGTGGGCATGATCGCCGTGTCGTTGGTCTGCACCCGTGGCAGCACCGCTTCGGCCTGCTCGACCCGCTCGCGACTCCCCGGCATCGGGTCGCTTGTCTGGGCGGGCACAGCCCCGGCGCACAGGGTCAAGATCAATCCAGCAGAAATCAGGTGTCCGGTGTGCGTGTGGTGGGTGTCCATATCAGAGGTATCGGGTCGGTGTCCACATCATATCGTCATTTTGGGGAAGGGTTTTGCACTCGGCGGAGTTGACCTTGTGGATAAGGGGTTGTAGCGTACCTCCGCGACTCGCTACAGAGCGTATGGCCGTGTGCCCGAGTGGTCTAAGGGGACGGATTGCAAATCCGTTGTGCGAAAGCCAACCGTGGGTTCGAATCCCACTGCGGCCTTTCCAGCCGATCCGGAACAATCCGGGTCGGCTGGTTTCTTTTTTGATCCCTACCATTCCCCCAATGACCCCCCAGCCCCCCAATACCGATCCACAATCCCAAGAAGAAGTCCTTGCCGCCGCCGAGCGGTTCCGGGCAGATTTCAACGCTGTCCGCACCGAAGTCGCCAAAGCCATGGTCGGGCAGCACGACACGGTTGATCAGGCGCTCACCTGCCTCTTCGTCGGCGGGCATGCCCTGCTCGAAGGCGTCCCCGGCATCGGAAAGACCCTGCTTGTGCGTACGATCGCCCAAGCGGTCGATCTGAGCTTCGGACGCATCCAGTTTACCCCCGACCTGATGCCCGCCGA
>JAESUL010000285.1 GCA_016763115.1 Phycisphaerales bacterium
GAGCAGGTCACGCTTGTGCACGCGGACGAGCGTCGGTGCGTCGTCGGCGATGGCGTTGTGGTACTCGTCGAGTTTGCCCACCCCGCCGACCGTCAGCGCGAGGTGCGGCATCGGGTCGCTCGGCGAGCGGAACGCGATGAGGTTAAAAGTGCCCTCGGGCGTTTTGATCTCGGTGCCCTCGATCGGGTCGAGGCGTTCGACGACCGACGAACGCGAAAGCCGGTACTCGATGATTTGCTTGATCGAGCACATCTTGATGGTGTGCTGTTTGCAGAACTCTTCGAGGTCGGGCACACGCATCATGCGTCCTTCGGGGTGGACGATCTCGATGCCCACGCATCCGGGGTTGAGCCCGGCGGGTCGGCAGAGGTCCACGATGCCCTCGGTGTGACCAACGCGGACGAGCACGCCGCCGTCGCGTGAGCGGAGCGGGTTGATGTGCCCAGGGCGGACGAAGTCCGTCGGCACGGTCGTTGGGTCGATGAGCATCTTGATTGTTTTGGCGCGTTCGTGTGCAGAGACGCCGGTGGTGAACCCGTGCTTGGGTGCGCCGTCGACGGATACGGTCAGCGGCGTGCCCCTCGCCGAGGTATTGACGGCTGCCTGCCCGTGCAGGTCGAGCCGATCGCAGTCGGCTTCGGGCAACGAGACAAACATGTACCCGGTGGCTTCTTTGAGCATGAACATGATGCGTTGGGCGGTGATGAACTCGGCCGGCAAGATAAGGTCGCCCTCGTTCTCGCGGGATTCATCATCGGTCACGACGACCATGCGCCCAGCGCGGAGCTCGTCGAGGATCTCGTCGATGGGGGAGAAGGGGGAGGCGTTCGGGGCGTCTGCGGGGGCTTTGGTCATGGGGTGGATTGTAGTGGGCATGGGGGAATGATAGAACTCGGGAGGGAGATTTGCCGTAGAGTAGTGAGGGATTGGAGGCTGATGATGCGATTGAGATGCTTGGTAGTTGGGATTCTGGCGTGCTTGGGTTCCGTGGGTGTTGCGGAGCCAGCAATCATGGATGAAGAAGGGGCGGTGGTAGTTGAGACGGATGGCGAAGTGCTGTCTGCGTTGCTGTATCGTGACGGCTGGAACCCAGCCCACCTCGTTGTTCAAGAATCTGAAGTTGGGAAGAATGAACAATGGCTCCAGTTTCAATGGCGTTGGAATCTGTACGCAGAAGGCGAGACCCTGCAAGAGCGATTGAAGAACGCGGGTGAGACCGTCGAGAGACTTTGGAAAGATCGTGATGCTGCAGATGCCGATCCAAAGAATGCGTGGAGTGTGATAAGCCTGCGTCGTGCGCATACCAGTGGGAGTAGTCTAGATTTTCTTGATCCTGATGGGAATCGCATCTTTGAGCTCGTTGTAGAGATCCGGAATGGTCGAGAAATCATCCGGGTTGATCAAGTATCCATCGACGGGAACTCAATCACGATGAGTTTTCCGCACTATGGGTCTCGTATTGAAGCGAGCCTCGATCAGAGTGGCTGGCTCGAAGGGGAATGGATCAAAGAACGAGGTGACGAGGAAGAAGCGAGATTGCCTTTTAGTGCTGCGACTCGCAACATGAACTTCTGCCCTACAAACGGAGTGCCGTTGGCATATGGCGAACGAACAGAGATCGAGGGGCGGTGGGTTGTTAATTTCTCTAAATCAGGCAGAGCGATCGGTGAGTTTGAGCTGCTCAATCCAAACGAGAATGAATCGGAGTACTCAAGGATTCTTGGTACATTTCTGACACAGACGGGGGATTTTCGATATCTCGCTGGAGCAGTTCACGGGGATGGAATCCGTGCGTACGAAAGTTTGATGCCAACGAGGTTCCAGATGAGTGTATTCGATGGTGCTCACGCTTTTTTGTTTACTGCAGAAATACAGTCTGACGGCTCATTGAAGGGTGGTTTTTACTCCGGCAACTGGCACCACGAAACATGGACGGCTGTCCGCGACGACGACGCCCAACTCCCCGACGCGTTCAAGGAAACGACGATCGCTGATGAAGATGCGCTTGGCGAGATGGTGTTCAAGAACCTCGAAGGCATCCCCACACGGGTGCTTGATCTGCTCGATGAATCCAACGCCAAAGCAAGAATCATCGAGATCTTCGGCACCTGGTGCCCCAACTGCACCGACGCCGGGCGTGAACTCGTCTCGCTGCGGGCCAGGTATGGCGATGACCTCGCGGTGGTGGGGCTTGCGTTTGAGATCACCGAAGATTTCGATCGTTCGGTCACACAGGTCAAACGCCACCACGAGCACATCGGCACGGACTGGCCGATCCTGATCGCGGGGTTGAGCGATAAGGCGAAGGCTTCGATCGCGCTGCCGGTGCTCGACAAGGTGCGTTCGTACCCGACGCTGATTTTCCTCAACAAGGACAACGAGGTGCAAGCCGTCTACACCGGCTTCACCGGCCCGGCGACGGGCGAAGCGTACAAAGAGCAACGCCAACGGTTCGAGGCGTTGATTGAAGAGGCGATCAACGAATAAGCGACACTCGATAGAACCCGACTCTCACATGGGATTCATCGGGTGCCACTACTCGCCGTC
The DNA here is from genome assembly GCA_016763115.1 of Phycisphaerales bacterium. Taxonomy (GTDB): domain Bacteria; phylum Planctomycetota; class Phycisphaerae; order Phycisphaerales; family UBA1924; genus UBA1924. Next base: position 2,548 of record JAESUL010000285.1, read on the forward strand.
TTCGGCGCAGTAGTGTCTTTGATTCTAAAAAAGTGCCGGCACTACTGCGCCCTTTGGGCGAGTAGTGGCACCCGGGTTTTAATTCAGTCACGCCACTTTTTGATGGCGACACCGTCGCGGAACTTGATGTGGACGGATTGGTCGATCGTTTCTTTGCTGTTGCCCGCGAACAACAGAAAGACTCGGCTGCCCTCGCCTTTGGTATCGGTCCAGTTCCAGGTCCAGGTTTCGGTGCCGTCGTCGTTGGCGGTGGTGGACGAGGGTTGACCGAGGATTTCTTCGACTTCGGTCTGTGTGCTCTGGTTGATCACTATTTGCGAGACCGCGATCGGGGCGGCGTAGGCACCCGTGGTTTTGGATGACTTGGCGGAATAGATCAGGCATCCGGACATGGTCAGCGGGATGATCGTGATGGCAGCAGCAGATACAGCGAGCGAGAGTTGGCGGTTCATGGATGGTTCTCCGGTGGTGGTATCATTGGTGGTACCGCAGTGTTCGGGAATAGGTGACCACAATTTCCTGTATTGGGTTTCTTTTGCGATATCCTCCGCTTGGAACTCACGGTGATGAACGGCAACGACCATGCCCAGCGGATGTACGCCAAGGCTGGCTTTGAGGTCCAGGGGGTCAAACGCCGATCGATTTGTCAGGCGGATGGGTCGTTCAACGATGAAATTATGATGGCGATGTGGGTCGGGGACTGAATCCGGGTTCTGGGCTGGGTTCTGGGTTGGGTTCTGCGGTGAAACCGGGGGTGTTCGGATTGCGTACAGGTGGATGCCTGTCGGGCATGACCCGGCTATCCTTACTGTCCACGCCCGGCATCGATTCCGGGGGATGTTTGCATCCGGGGGATGTTTGCACGATTCACACGCCGATCGCGGAGTTCTGCCATGGCCAAAATGTTCTACTCGCTCGAGGAAGCCGCCACCAAGCTCAAGATGGATACCGAAGAGGTTCAATCGCTTGCCGAGAGCGGGCAACTCCAAGAGTTCCGTGATCGTGATAAGTTGATGTTCAAGGTTGAGCAGGTTGACCTGCTCGCTGGCGACGATGACGACGAGGATATCGTGCTCTCCGAGGACACCGCTGCGGGGACAGACGCGCTCTCGCTGAGTGCATCGGGAAGTGCATCGGCGTTCAATATCAATATGGAATCCGCCAGTGACGGCACCGGGGTCTCGATCTTCGAGCCCGAGGACGGCAGCGCGGTCGATGCCAACGCAGACACGCTTGTGTCCGGCGGCGGGATCGGCGGCTCGGGCTTTGCGATGGACGCCGGGGCTTCGGGCTCGGGTCTTTCGCAGCTGGCCTTCGAGCCCGACGATACTTCATTGGGATCAAACCTTCTTGACGATTTGGCTGCTGACTCACACATGGGCGGCTCGATGGGCGCGAGCGGGATCGGTGCTTCTGCGCTCGGTGCTTCGGTCCCGGGGGCGCTCTTTGAGGGCACCACTGAATCGGGCGGTTCGGACTTCACACCCGGCGCTGGGGCAGGAATGCTGCCCATGCAGATGGGTGCTGGATACGACGGCCCCGCATCAGGGTTGTTCGGCGGGATGGCGCTGGGGATCTTCCTCATGCTTGCAGTTGCGCTGGGCGTCATGATCCTCGGCATGTCCGGGGGGACCGCGGGGCTCTTGGGCTCGGTCGATACCAATATGCTCTACATGATCGCCGGGGGCGGGTTCGTTGGCATCCTGCTGTGCTCGGGCATCGGGTGGATGATGCTCCGCAAGGGCTGAGATCAGCACCAAAAACCTGAATGGATCAACCACGCCCGGTGCAAGTCGCATCGGGCGTGTCCTATTGTGTATGCATGGATGTACGCATTATTTCTATCGGCACCCTCTCGGCCCACCCGCTTTGGCAAGAGCGTCATCCGGTGCGCACCGGGCACTCGACCACCACGCTGATCCGCACGGGCAAAGCCAATATTCTGGTCGATCCCGGACTCCCGGGCATTGCCCTCAAAGCCAGGCTCTCCGAGCGCGTTGACCTGACGCCCGAGCAGGTGACCCATGTATTTCTGACCTCGTTCAATCCGGAATGCCGACGCGGGATCGAGATGTTCGACAAGGCCGAGTGGTTGCTCAGCGAGAAGGAGCGTGAGTCGATCGGGATTCCGCTCGCCCAGTCATTGGCTGCCCTCGCCGAGATGCGCGACACGGCGGCGTCCGCCGGTCAACCGATGGACGAAGACCAGCAAGGGATGCTCGCGGTGCTCCAGCGCGATGTCGCGGTTCTTGCACGATGCCAAGCAGCGCCCGATTCGATCGTCCCCGGCGTGGACCTGTTCCCGCTGCCCGGGTTCTCCGATGGCATGTGCGGGCTGCTTGTCAACGAACCCACCAAGACCACCCTCATCTGTGGCGATGCAATCCCGAGCATCGAGCATCTGCTAGAAGGTAAAGTGCTGCCAACCTGCGCCAATCGCGAGCAAGCACTCGAGAGCTACCAAGAAGCGGTCGAAATAGCAGATGTGCTGGTGCTCGGGCGGGATAACTGGTCGCCGAGCCCGGATTCACGCAGGGGAATAGGGCAATGAACAAGTTGGTTCAAGAAAAGAGTTTCGCATGACCAATCCACCCAGCGACCCGCCTGCCCGCATCGAGCAGGCGCATAATGCGTTTGATTTGGCGCGTGAGATCTCGCCACGCCGGCATTCGACTGAGGCATCGGATATCGACGGGCTGGTCAACGAGCAACTGGCGCACTTCGGGATTGATCCTAACACAGCCTACGGCAAGCACCTTGGCGGGTTCGCCTCGCATCTCTATTCCGGGCACGCCGATCTGATGCTTATGTGGTCGCAGGGCACCAAAGAACTGGCAACGCTGGACCGCAAAGACCGCATCGAACGCTTCGCTGCCCAGAAGTTTCTCTCATTCCAACTCGCCAAAATTCTCGACACCCTCCAGCACCCCTCGCGGGCGACCTACCAATCGATTGTGACTGATCCGGGACAACGCGCCAGCAAGGGGCCTTACCCGATCTTTGACAATGTCACGGCGTTGTTCAGTTCCAAGCCCGTCATCACCCGCACGGCGACCTACATCTACGCCTGC
>JAESUL010000023.1 GCA_016763115.1 Phycisphaerales bacterium
CTCCTTCGAGTATTTGTCAGTTGAAGCAGGGCTGGGAACGGGCGGCGTCCCAAGTATTCGTGAAGATCGAAGCGGCAATCTCTGGTTTGGAACCACGGTTGGCGTATATCACTTCGACGGAGAGAGGTTCATCAACTTCACAAAGAATAATCCGCGGCTCCCATAGCCAATCGATGATATGGAAATGAGGGGACATGGAAGGGCCACCACAGACAGAGGCATGGGATCAGACCGATTCTTGTAGTATCTGGCCGGCCCGAAAGAGATACGGCGGTGGGGGCAGAAGAAAAGTGGCTACGAATGGTTCTACAATCCCCAGCAGCGGTTCGAAGTTCGGGCAGTCACCCCGATTAACAAAGGCATACCGATCAGATTAGCTGTAGAAACGCCACGATGTAGTTTGGGAGGGGAATCGGGTAGTCGATCAATACATGGAACGGGACGCGGTGGAACGCCAATCGATCCGCCATATGAAACCCCTCAATCGAACCAAAAGCAAGCGTCGATCTGGTCGATCAGCCACCTGCCTTCTCGCGGATCGTCTCCATTAGCTCCTGAAATTCAGGCGGTGAGAACGCCCCGCCTTGGAAAGTGAAGCCTCCGGGCATCGGCTCGTAGACTTCGATGCCAAACTTCACTCGGGGCATACCTCCCTCGACCGGCTCCATCACTACAGACGCGATCACCATGAGCGGCACATTATCGCGCACATGCTCCATCGGCACCTTGTCCATTGTCCGGCCGCCGGCGAACCGCTGCGAGATCTGCTTGTGTAGTTCGCTTGAGTGCCACCGCAGCGCTGCTTCCTTATCCTCGAACCAGCCGAAAATTGCGAGCTTGCCTGACCCGAACGACGCCGCCTCGGCGCCGAGACAGCCCGGGGTCGCCTGGAGCCCACCTACAAGCTTCTGGCCGAGGCTGCCCATCAGTTGTTCCGGCGAGAACTGCTCACGCGACTCGGCACCGCTGGTATGTGGTTTCTCATCGGTCGGCTGCCCGGCTTGGTACGCCATAGCGGTGGAAACAATCACCGCGCCCGAGATAATTGCAGCGGCTGAAACACTGATCTTTTTCTTACTCATGTTCCTTCTCCTTATGAAGTGGTAGTGGAGCCGGTATTGCCGCGGCCTGATGCTGTCTCGCCCATGAGGCGTGCAGCGCCAATGCCCGATCAACCCAGCGGATCCAAGATTCGTACTGATGAATGCCGGCATCAACAGTCAACCGGCGGAAAAACTCTTCGTCGTTCGGTGCCTTGCTCGGGTCGGCGTTGTCGTCGACACTCGCCGCAACACCGTACAAATCGTCAAGACGGGCCTTGTACTCGTTCCGGAGCGTGTGTAGAAACTGCTCGCGATCTTCCGCGGAAAGCTCGGCAAGGAACAGGATCTGCGCGAGTTGTGACAGGCGTGTATCGCTCATCGATGGGCCATCGCGGAGCCAGGCGTGTAAGCATGCTCGACCAGGCGGTGTGATGCTGTAGATGCGTTGAGGCGGCCCCTTGGCCGATGAGTGCCTCTCACCCGAGACCAGTTCACTTTCTTCAAGCCGCGCGAGTGTCCTGTATATCTGGCTCGGCTCGGCTGCCCAGAAGTGATGGAACGCGCGCGTAAACCAGCCATTGAGATCCGTGCCGCTGGCGGGCTGCCTGAGTAGGCCGAGGAGAATGCAGTCGAGACTCATGGGGGGCTCCATTATTCCAGTTGTGGAATAATACATCAGAAATTGAACCCTGTCAACTCAATACCTTGTGGATCATGGAAATGGGGCTATTTGGCTCAGCCGCCCGGAAGGTGCCGTACATGCCCAAATTTGCATCATTGTCGTGACCGCCCTTTTTACCATCGCCCCAGTGCATCATTCACGATGAAATCAGAATCGCGTTTCGAGGCTCCAGAGCCCGATCTGGGCCGCGAAAAATTCAACTGACTTTACTTATCTCGACAGAGACCAGTTTGTCTGCCCTTCTCGCGCCCATGAATGGTCGTCGGCTCAAACGGATTCGAGCACAGACGAAGTGGCGAAGACGACAACGAGGTCCGCGACGCCAACGGCAATGTGCTTCAATCCGGAGATACCATCGTCGTGATCAAGGACCTGAAAGTCAAGGGCTCGTCGTTGGTGGTCAAGGGCGGGACCAAGGTCAAAAATATCCGCCTCGTTGACGGCGATCATGACATTGATTGCAAAACCCACGGCATCGGTTCGATGGGACTCAAATCCGAGTTCGTCAAGAAGGCGTAGCCGGCGCGTGGAAGTAGACCCAAGTTATGAGCATCCTATCCGTTGGTGATGTACTCGCGCATCGCTTTGACCTCGATGGAGAGGTCTGCATTGGATGCCGCGTTGAGGTCACCGATCGAGATCATCCCGACAAGTGCGCCCTGGTCAATGACGGGGATGTGGCGGATGCGTTGTTCACGCATGACGCGCCGAACCTCGTCGAGTTGGGTGCTCGGATCGCAACTGATGACCTCGCGGGTCATGATCTCGCCGACCATGGTGGCGCCGGGGTCACGCTCTGCGGTGACGATCCTCGTGAGGATATCGCGTTCGCTGATGATGCCGATCATCTCGTTGTGGTTGGTGACGACCAGCGAGCCGACATGGTGCTCGTTCATGGTCTGGGCGGCTTTGAGGACGCTGGTGTGCATGGAGATGGTGAGGATTTTTTCGTTGCGGTCGTTGCCGTAGTCCTGCTCATTCCTGTTCTGCTTGCTCGTCAAGAGTTGTGATACCCTGTTCATGATCGATTCCTTTCGATGCGATCAGCTTTGGGTGTCGGGGTTGTCTTCATAGAGTGAACGAACGGGCGGAGACACGACAGCCGATCTGGTTTCTGCTTCCATTATGCATATTTTGCAGTCAATTGGAAGAGGAATCCGATCATATCAGGAGCCTGTTGTGGTGGAATCCCCTGTTTATGGGCAAATCCGGACGGGTGTTTGCAAGCTATTTGGGGTATATCCTTCCTCAATTGAACAGCGAAAAGGGGGGACGATGTCCGCACAACAGGCACTCGATGAACTTAAGGTGGGCAACAAACGCTTCGTCGCCCACCTCCACCACGAAGTCCCCACCGACAACCACAATCGTCAGCACGAACTGATTATCAATCAGAAACCCATCGCGATCATCGTTGGGTGCTCCGATGCGCGCGTGCCTCCCGAGTTGGTCTTTGACCAAGGCATGGGCGACCTATTCGTTATCCGTGTTGCGGGCAACATCGTCATGCCCTCGCAGATCGAGAGTGTCGAGTTTGCGGCCCTGCAGTTCGGGCCTCGATTAATCGTGGTGCTTGGGCATTCACAGTGCGGCGCGCTCCAGGCAACCATCGGCGCACTCAAAGGCCCGCCGGAACGGGTAGCGGACATGTACCCAACGGTTGTCGAGTATGTCCGCCCATCAGTTGATGCCGCGATCGAGGCGTGCCCAAACGGCACCGACGATGAGATTCTTCACACGGCGACACACGCCAATGTGCGACGATCAATGGCCGAACTCCGAAAGGGGTCCGTATCGCTTCGGCGTCTTGAAGCCGAGGAAGGTCTGATGGTGGTGGGGGCGCACTACGCGATCGAGACCGGGGTCGTTGAGTTCTTCGAGGACGCCAAGGTCGGGCCGGTCTCCAAAGAAAAAACCACCCTCTGAAGCAGGGTGGTTGTTTGATAAAATACGGTGTCTTGTTGATCTGTTAGCGTCGGAAGGTGATCCGTGCGCGGGTGAGGTCATAGGGTGAAATCTCTACGGTGACGGTGTCACCGGGGAGGATGCGGATGTAGTGCTTGCGCATTTTGCCGCTGACATACCCGATGATCTCTGATTGCTGCTCGTTTGGCAGGCGAATCTTGAACATCGCGTTGGGCAGTGCTTCGAGCACAATCGCGTCCATTGTAAACTTGTCATCCTGTTTGGCCATGAATTCTCCGTCGTGTATCCTCGCGTGTGCCCTCGTGGGCTCTTTCTTATCGCGGGAAGGAAATATATGCCCTCCGCCGGGCAAATACCAAGGGATTGGTGCCCAGAGACGGGATTTGTCCGGATATATCAGCATTATCCTCGGTTGGATCAATCGAATCGATTGATCGAGAACCGTGTGTGCTCGTCTTCGAGCATCACGCGGACGCTGTGTCGGGCGGTGGTGTACCCCATCGACATCCCGTGCCCGGTAAGCCCGCCACAGAACCAGACCTTTCCATCATCGATGCCATTGACTGGAACAGCCCCGATCACCGGAAGCCCGTCGGGCGTGAATCCCATGATCCCCGACCACCGCGCGGTGATGGTGTACTCGTCGGTGATCAGTTCGCGGACAAACGATTCGAGGTGCTCTTGGACCTCAGCCGTCGTGTCGTCGTTGGCGGTTGCCTCGTTGGCCGCGTGGTAGGTGCGGGCGCCGCCGAAGATAATCTGGTCATTGGGCGCGGATCGGACATACTCTGATCCGCGGTTGATGTAGTAGCTGTATTCGAGCCTCGCGTTCGAGGCGTGCTTGGGTTTCATCGCGAGCATCTGCCCGCGGTGAGGCGTAATGATCTCGGCGAGCGATGGTGCAAGTTGGGCACCGTACGCATTGGTGCACAGCAGCACCCGCGAAGCGTGCACCGTGATCGGCTTGGTCCGCAGGCACACCCGTCCGTCCACCTGCTCCATCCGGTAGACCTCGGCTTGCTCGAAAACCGGCGTCGAAGACAACCCCGCACCAAGCAAATCAATCAACTCCATCGGCGAGCACACCGCGTCGTGCGGATTCACCAGCCCGAGCCGGGGCTTGCCCGACCACCAGATCGGGTCTTGAGGCGGATCGGTTGCTTCAACGATTTCAGCCGCGAACCCGTCCTCGCGCATCATCGCCACCGCACGCCGAAGCTCGGCTTCTTCGTCCTCGCTCGTCGCGATCAGGCACGACGGGCGGGCCGCGTAGCCCGGTGTAGATTCGATGCCGAGGGCTTTGAGCCCGCGGAGGTTCTCTTCGGTCCATTTCCATACAAACGCCGCGGCTTCACGCCCGATTTTGTCGGCCGTCAACGCATAGTTCTCCGCCCCGCCCCGCATCAGGTACCCCGCGTTTCGACCCGAGGCCTTGGATCCGATCCAATCCGCTTCGAGAATCACACACGAGCGTCCCTGGGCCTCGAGTTCGAGCGCAGCAGACAGCCCGGTGATGCCCGCGCCGACAATGGCGACCTCGCAGGTGATCTCTTCATTCGCGGGTGTTCGTTGCCACAGGCTGATGGTCATGGGGTTGGTTCCTTTTCTTCCAGGGTCATCACAAGGACCAGATCATTGATATTCGTGCCCGTCGGACCCGTGCGGATGGTCGCGCCGATGCGGTCGAGGTAAGGTAGTGTATCATGATTCTGCAGGGCGGTGCGTGCGACGCTTGGGTCGATCATTGATGGTGTAATGACCGCGCCACAGGCATCGGTCGGGCCGTCAATTCCGTCGGTTGCCAATCCGAGGACGATCCAATCTTTTTCGCTACTAGTCGTCAACTGATGTGCGCACGCGAGTGCGGCTTGCATGCACGGGCCGCCGGTTCCGGTTGCCCCCGCGGTATCAACCGTGGTTTCGCCCGCGAAGAGGATTGGCGATTTCGATTCAATGAACCTTTCCGCGAGTGATTGGCCTTGCTGTTGTGCATCGCCGGTGATGTTGGTATGTACGATCGTCTCTTCGCCCAAGAATACTCGGGCCGCGTTGGCAGCCGATGCGTGGTTGCCGATGATGGTGTGCGGATATGGGTGCTTGTCATTCATCATTGTGCCCGAGGCGATGGTGTTCAGATCGTCGCCGATGACATCGGACAAGACAAGAACCAGGTTGCCCGCAGTGTGTGCGAGAACCGCCGCCAGCCCGCCGCCCTTGAGTGTTTCGAGCTGTATTCTTGCGGCATTCAGTGTTTGGATTGTTGCGCCCGATGCGTTGAGCGATTGTGTGGTCTCGATAATTTTCGCGAGTGTGACGCCGGGCTTGGGTGAGCAGAGGTGGGCCGAGCCGCCGCCGGAGATGCAGACCATACAGGCATGGTCGTTGGGGATTGCTTGGGCGTACGCACGGAGTTTGTTGGTCGCGTCGGTGTTGCGTTGCGTCGGGTTCGGGTGGTCAGCGGGGTAGACGGAGAGTTTTGAGTTGATGGATTCGATGAGTGATTCGGGTGCAAGGACCACGCCGCCGGCGAACCGATCACCGAGTGTATTGACACACCACCGGGCCATGCCGATGGATGCCTTGCCAAACGCAAGGATGTGCGTCGGGTGCGGCGGGAGTGCGATGGTTGCATCGTCCATGAGGGCTTTGGGTGCGCATGATTGGAGGATGTTTTCGATAAGCTCTGTCGCGATTTCTTGCGCACGCGGATCGAGCCCGGGCTGAAAATGCACACTGTTCACGCAAGCGCCTCGCGGAGCCGAGCGATGGCTTGGTCGATGGTTTTGATCTGTTTGCAGAATGCGAAGCGGACAAACGC